>VGKE01000067.1 GCA_016867195.1 Candidatus Nealsoniibacteriota bacterium
CTTTTACTTTAAGTTTTGGAGCAAAAATCTTCTTAATAATACCTCCTTCTTTTTGGGCCGATGGGAAAGAAGGGAATTCTTCTTTAGGAGGCCTGATATTGACCCTGACCAGAAACTGCCAAAAAATTAAAACACTGATAATAATTAAAGATAAAAAAATAAGCTGGGTCGCCCAAAAACCAAAATATTTCAGGAAGGGCCAGGAAATAAAATAACCGAGCCAGCCGCCAAGCATGCTCTCCGAATTAAAAACGCTGAGAATCCCGGCTATACCAAAAACGGAAAATAAAACAGCTAAAAACACCGGTCCAAAAGCCAGAAGCCTCCATTCTTTTTTACCTAATAAAAAAATCAAGCCCCCTAAAATAAATATTAGAGGAATTAAAAAAATCGTCTCGCCAATTAAAAATTTCCCCCCTTTCATAAAATAATAACCGGCCCTTCCTGCTTTCTCAAAAAAAGATAAAACAATGAGCAGGGCAATTAAAATCACTAAAACCCCGATAATCATTTGTTTTATCTCTTTGGGCAGAGCGAAACGACCCATTTTTTTTTCTCTTTTTCCGAATTCCTTTTTAAAATTATGATTTTTCTTTTTACTCATGCCAATTTTTAGGTTGTTTCAGGCGAACACATGGGTCCGCCCCTACGATTTCCTGAATCCTGTTCCGGCCGGGATCAATTTCCCGATAATAACATTCTCCTTTAAACCCTGCAATTTGTCTTCTTTTCCCTGAAGAGAGGCTTTAATTAAAACCCTGGATGTTTCCTGGAAAGAAGCGGAAGACAAAAATGAATCAGTGGTAAGGGCTACCCGAGAAATTCCCAATAAAACAGTAACCGCTTTGGATAGCTTCTTTTTTTCCTTTTTTAATTTGATATTTTCTTCAAGAAATTTTGCCCTTTCTATAATTTCTCCGAGACCGAAACTACTATCTCCTGGCTCTTTAATTTTCACCCGAGAAAACATTTGACGAACTATTATCTCAACATGTTTATCATGAATAACCGCTCCCTGAGAAACGTAAATTCTTTGAATTTCTTTCAAAATATATCGCTGGGCCTCCTCTTTGCCTTTTAACTTAAAAATTTCTTTTAAGTCCAAATTTCCTTCGCAAAGCCGCTGCCCCCTTCTTATCTCCTGACCCCTTTCTACTAAAATCGCTGTTTTTGCCGGAACCTTATATTCAACAATTTCATCTCTGGCCGTTGATTTCTTTAAACCGGACTCAGATTTTTTAACTTTTATTTTTATTATTCTCTCCGATGTTACCTCCAAAACCTTCCCATCAACCCGCGAGACCTCTGCTTTTCCAGCCGGAATCCGCGCCTCAAAGACCTCCTGAACCCGGGGAAGACCAAAAGTAATATCGCCGGTGCCGGCCACCCCGCCGGTATGAAAAGTCCTCATCGTTAATTGGGTACCTGGCTCTCCTATGGCTTGAGCAGCCACAATACCAACCGCTTCTCCTAATTTAACCAGATTGTTCAATCCTAAATCCCAACCATAACATTTTTGACAAATTCCTCTCTGCGCGTTGCAGGAGATTGGTGAACGAACCTTTATTTTTTTAATTCCGGCTTCGGATATTTTCTTTGCCGCGTGCCAATCAATAATCTCTCCTTCTTTTATTATTATCTTTCCTTTACCGTCTTTAAGGGCTTGTAAAATCACTCTTCCGACTATTTTAAAGGCAATATCCTGGCCTATTTCATCAGCATCGTTTTTGGAAATCTCAAAACCAATTTTATCCTTACAATCTTCTTCATTAATAATCACTTCGTGACTTACATCAACAAGTCGTCTGGTTAAATATCCAGCGGTTGATGTTCGTAACGCGGTGTCAGCCGTCCCTTTTCTGGCTCCGTGAGTGGAAATGAAATATTCTAGAACATCAAAACCCTCTTTAAATGAACTTCTTACCGGCAACTCAATAATCTTACCGGCCGGATTAATCACCAGCCCTTTCATCCCGGCCATTTGAACCGGTTGGGTCCAAGAACCCCTGGCTCCAGCGTCAATAATTGAAAATATAGGGCCGAATTCAGGCAAGGTCTTAGGAACCAATTTCTCAATTTCTGATTTTGTTTTTGTCCAAACCTCAATTATCCTGCCGGTTTTTTCTTCTTTGGAAAGCAGTCCTTTTTTAAAATGCCCTTCAATTTTCTCAATCTCATCCTCGGCCGCCTCAATAATATTCTCTTTTTCCGGAGGAACAATCAAATCGTCCATGCCCCAGGTTATCCCGGAGATGGTGGCCCCTTTAAATCCTAAATTTTTAATCTTATCCAGGATGTCTTCAATTGTTTCCTGGTTATATTTCTCAATCACTTCACCCACTATCTTCTCCAATCTTCTGGCGCTCATCACTTCATTAACAAAAGGATAGTCCTTGGGCAGGGCTTCATTAAACAAAATCCTGCCCAGAGAGGTTTCTTGCAGGGACAATTCATGGATTGCCCCTACCTTTATCTTTGCCCTCAAATCCACATCTCCAAATTCATAAGCCATTATTGCTTCTTCTGGACTGGAAAAAATCTTACCCTCTCCTTTTGCCCCTGGTCTAATTTTCGTCAACCAATAACAACCCAGGATAATATCCTGAGAAGGGGCTATTACCGGCAATCCGGAGGCTGGTTTCAATAAATTACGGGTGGACAGCATTATTTCTCTCGCCTCTTTCTGCGCTTCTTCGCTCAAAGGAATATGAACAGCCATCTGGTCTCCGTCAAAATCGGCGTTAAAGGCCTTACAAACCATAGGATGAACGCTTATTGATTCACCTTCAATTAAAACCGGTTGAAACGCCTGAATTCCTAAACGATGAAGAGTAGGGGCTCGATTTAATAAAACCAGTTTGTCTTTTACCACCTCTTCTAAAATTGCCCAGACTTCATCGGTTTCCTGCTCAACTAACCGAGAGGCGGCCCGAACATTGTAGGCAAGCTCCTGGTCTAAAATTCTTTTAATAACAAAAGGTTTAAACAGTTCAAGGGCCATTTTTTTGGGAAGACCGCATTGATGAAGTTTCAATTCCGGGCCAACAACAATTACCGAACGGCCTGAATAATCAACTCGTTTGCCTAAAAGATTTTGACGAAATCTGCCCTGTTTCCCTTTAAGTATATCGGCCAATGATTTCAAAAGTCGTTTCCCGCCAGTGGTGGCAGTGGTTAAAATTCCTTTTCTCATCCCATTATCAATTAGAGCGTCCACGGCCTCTTGGAGCATTCTTTTTTCGTTTCTCACTATTACTTCGGGAGCGGAAATTTCCAGAAGATATTTCAATCGGTTATTCCGGTTAATAACCCTCCTATAAAGGTCATTGAGGTCAGAAGAGGCGTATCTTCCGCCGTCTAACTGAACCATTGGCCTTAAATCAGGGGGTAAAACAGGCAAAATGGTCAGAAACATCCATTCTGGCTTAATACCGGACTTAATGATGCCCTGTAAAAATCTTAATCGTCTTAAAATTTTCAGCCGGACCATTAGGGTTGTTTCTTTTATTTGCTCTTCTAATTTTTTAATCTCTATTCTAAAATCAGTTTTTGCAATAATTTTTCTTAAAGTTTCTGCTCCGGTCCCGGCCTCAAAGGCCTGGCCATATTTTAAAGAAAAATCATAATATTCCACCTCGGAAAGAACTTTCAGCGGCTGAATCCCT
>VGKE01000068.1 GCA_016867195.1 Candidatus Nealsoniibacteriota bacterium
GCTTCACTCCTCGCAATGACGAAAATGTAAAATGGTAAGCTAGCAACTACCGAGAACTGTTCTCGGCAATATTGCCGAGAACAGTTCTCGGTTGGTTTTAGAATGTAAATAACGCGGTGAATTCTTAAATTTTAAGATAGTTTGGCGAATAATTATAGAGCCTTATAGAGTATTAAAGAGCCTTAAAGAACTTTTAAAAAACGACCGGAGTGTCCAAACAAGCCAGGTTGGCAAAAGAGAAAAAAAGAATTCAAACTCTTCGGGGTCAGACCCGGGTCAGACCCCGCTTAAATAAACATTCTAATAAGCCAGGTTGGAAGAATGCTGCTTATAATAGGAATGCGCTCAATAAAAAGCGGTATAATAAGGCTTTTTATTGAGACCTTGGCAATAAGAACTAAAAGCAGGCAAAAAATCAAATTTAAAGGAAGCATTATTATTTCTTCAATCAAGGGATAAGGGATTACAAAATCAATAACTTCCATCATCAGGGCAAAAAAAATTAAAATAACTCCGCCCGGAGAAAAAAGAATATCTTTTGGGATTTTTTGGAACCAGCCACCTTTCTTTTTAAGGGCAGCTGGCTTTTTTATTTCCGGGACAGGTTGAGTTGATGATGTTTCTTCAGGCATACTTTCAACCGCCGAGTTCTTTTTTCGCTTCTTTTATTTTAATAATCTCCTCAGGCGCGGTGGTAATTATCTGGTCTTCGGTGTAAGAGGCGATAACCTTAATTAAAACATGTTTAAGTCCGGCGAAAAATATCCCCTCGCCAACTGGCGCCTCTAATAAAAGCATTTTTTCTTCTTCGGTAAGGTTAAATGTTTGTTGGATGGTGTTAATGGTTGCCGGACTCTGTTTCATTAAGAATGTTAAAGAGGAATTGGTGATAATCGGCCTGCCATAATCAGACCTCATAAAATCATTAACATCCTGCGTGATGGTAGTAACGCCCAGCCAATATTTTCTAGCTCTTTTTACCGTTCCGAATAAAAAGGAGGCGCCGTCTTCGTTTTGCATCAACCACCAGGCCTCGTCAATAATTAAAAGTCGTTTTTTTAATTCCAAGGTAATTGTTTTCCAGATGTATCTTAAAATTATATAAAGAGCCATTGGCCTTAATTCGTCTTCCATATCTCTAATGCCAAAGACAATTAACCGGTCTTTCATATCAATATTTGACGGCTGATTAAAAAATTGAGAATAAACGCCCTTGGTAAATCTTTGAAGACGTTTGACCAGCGAATCCGTTCCCTCCATTGTTAAAAGCACTTCCTCTAAATCGCTTAAAATCGGGAAAGGAAGTTCTTTGCCCCATTTGTTTTGGTCTGATTCCGGGGTAATGTCCTTAGCGGCATATGTTTCAGTTATTGCCCTGTCTATAATACCGTCTTCTTCAGGACTCAATCCGCTAAGCATAATCCTGATTAATCCAACAAGGTTGATAATGCTTGTTCTTAGAACGTCTTCGGCTTTTTCTCCTTCTCGCGGTTGAGGCAAATCAAAAGGATTAATATGGTCTGGCGAGGCCAGAGAAATATTTAAAAAAGAACCACCGACCGCTTCGGCTAAAAATCTGTATTCATTTTCAGGGTCAATTATAATATTATCTACGCCCAACATTAAATATCTTAAAATTTCCAGTTTACAAAAATAACTTTTCCCGCTTCCGCTTGTGGCAAAAACACAGGAGTTCCCATTGGCTAAGGTAAAACGGTCAAATAAAACCAAAGAGCTATTATGTTGGTTAATCCCGTAAAGAATTCCTTCATTAGAGCTTAAATCAAAAGAAACAAAAGGAAAAGTGCTGGAAAGAGGGCCGGTATTCATCAAAGTTGTTACCATTAAAAGGTCCGAATTATAAGGGGAGCAGGAAATAAAGGCTTCTTTTTGTTGATAAAGGGCCGGCTTGATATAAATCAAACGTGACTCTAAAACCGACCTTAAATTAGTTTCAACGTCAAATAATTCTTTTTCTTCATTGCCATAAATAGTGATATATAAACTGAAGCGGAACATTCGTTCCTGGGCCGTTTGAAGCTTTTCTCTTAAACTCTCCAGGTCTTGATAAGCGGTTTCTAAAGATGGGTCGCGGATAAGTCCTTTCTCTTCCCTTTCAGCGATTTCCGCCTGGACTTCAGTAACCCTTTTTCTTAAATTCCTTAATATGGTTTCATTGGATACTGGATGAAAATAAAAAGAGATGTCCATCGGCACGTTGAGATTGATTATCGGCGATAACCAGCCGGCAGTTAAATACCTGGGATAAGAGAAAATAAAATAGGATTTAGCCAAACGTTCTCCGATTTTGAGATAATTCTGTTTTACTTCAATAAAAGAGGGCGCGATAATATCGCTGATTTTCAAAGGTTCTTCCGGGAAAATTTCTTCAGGAATTTTTGTTTTCTTTTTTAAAAAAGGTATTTTCATATAAATTATTCAATTAGTTCGCCGGGGATTTCCGGATAATAACCCCGTTCGGCCTCTATAGGATGGTGTAAACTCCACAAAAACTCGGTTAGTTCTAAGTTGTTGAGGGGGACTGCTTCTAATCCGCAAGACCTGAGTCCCAATATGGCAAATTCCATCCGCTGGTAGAGTTGGGCCTTACATCTTTGAAAAACCTCCTCGCTTAAAACGGGAATTTTTATTCCCTTGCCGGTTCCTCCCATTGTTTGGGCCTCCATAATTGAGAAAGGAATTATTACATAAAACATTTTTTGCATAATAGTGCCGCCTTTCATTATCTGGTCAATAAACTTGCGATATTCGCTTATTTGGAGTTGAAGCAGATCGTCTTTTTCTTTTTTTTCAATCTCCTCTAATTTTTCCAGGTAGCCGGTGATATTAAGACGTCGGGATTGGACAAGAATTTGACAGGAAAAATCCAGAGAATTAAGAAAATTTTGAAATTGATACAGAATAGCGTTTTGTTCGTCTGTTGATTTTAGGGCAAAATTTGAAGGAGAAACCATTAAAACAGCCCTTAGGCCTTTGTTTTTCAAAATAATAATCCCTTCTTTAATTTGGTCAAATTCTAAGAAATCTTGAGTGGAAGTCATGCGAAAATATTTATTTGGTCTCAATTTGGGTGAATAAGTCCCTTAATCTACTGCCCGGGCTTATTCTTAATACCGGTTTTTTTAATTCATCCTCCCGGTTTTTTTCTTCGGGTATTTTTGGCTCCGGTTTTAGAAAGCGAGGAGGGGTTGTCTTTTTTTTCCAGAGGTAAATTTTTTTCTTTAGAAAAGAAAAAATAAAAAGGTTTTTTAGAAATACGGGCAAGGATGTTTTATTAACTTTTAAAAAGGCCAGAGCAAACCCTCCTCCTAATAAAATTAAGGCAATAACTATAAAAAAAGGAAGGGGGAGGATAAAAAAAAGAAGAAGGCAAAGGCCGCCGGCCACCCCGACATAAATAAATTGCTTAAAAGTAAATGGCCCGACTATTTTTGGCTCTCTCTCTATAAATTGTGGAACCGTGAATTCCATAATAATAGTTCGCTTCGCTCGCTCATCAACGAATAACGAATATGTTGCGAATTTACGAATATAAGATTCGTAATTCGTATATTCGTAATGGATTCGTTATTCGCTGATTT
>VGKE01000069.1 GCA_016867195.1 Candidatus Nealsoniibacteriota bacterium
CCAGTATAAACCCAGTAAGAGCTGGAATAGTAAAACATTGCAGGGGCTGGAAATATTCAAGCTTTAATTTCTATGCAGGAGAAGAAACAAACCCTTTGATTAACAATTTAATAGATGTAGATCCGTATTATTTAGGCTTAAGCCCTAACCCAGAAAAGAGAAGGCAAATATACTTAGATAATATAGATAAAATAATAGAAGAAAATCATTTAAAATATATTCGTAGTAATCTAGACTCGGGAATTTTTGGGAAACCAGAATTTATTAAGGAAATAAAACAAAGGTTTAATATGGGATCTTTAGAGAAAAGGGGAAGACCTAGAAAAATTCAGAGTTGACACCATTTTTCTAACAGTTAGTTATCCACAGGAACAATCTTGATAGGGGTATGTTATAATTTAAGTATGAACAAGATTCTTGTTATAATTGTAATAATTACGCTCTTGATTGCCGCGCTGGTTTTTTATTTTTATTTTTTTAAGGAGCCGGCTGAAGAGATTTTACCGCCGGTAGAGAAAGCGGCCAATCCGGCGGCTGCCGGTACTTTACCCTCAATTGGCTCGGATGTTAAAGTGGTGGTCCCCGAATTAAATCCGATAGAAAAAGCTAATCCATACAAAGATGTTTACAAAAATCCCTTTGAGTAAAATATTTATTTTAGCCAGCGTTTTGTTGATTTCTTCTGTTTTAGCGGTCGTCGCTACTTCTAAAGATGACATTGTTTTTCCGGTGGCAGAGCTTGGCGGCTGTGAGAGCGAAACAGAATGTAAATCATATTGCGACAACCCTGAAAATATGGAGGTCTGCATAAGTTTTGCCGAAAAACATAATTTAATTTCAAAAAGTGAACTTGAAAAGGCGAAAAAATTTATTGCTATAGGTAAACAAGGACCTGGCAATTGCGACTCTGCTGCATCCTGCGAGGCATACTGCAACGATATTACGAATATTGAAGAGTGCTTGGCTTTTGCCGAACAATCGGGCTTAATGCCGCCAGAAGAATTAGCGGAAGCAAGAAAGGTGAAGGCCGCTCTTGACGCTGGCGCTGTTTTGCCTGGCGGCTGCAGCACCAAAGACCAATGCGAAGTATATTGTGAAAATCCCAATAATATGGAAGAATGTTTAGCTTTCGGAGAAGCGGCCGGCCTGATTCCGCCGGAAGAATTAGCAGAAGCCAAAAAAGTTTTGGCCGCCATTAAACAAGGAGCCACGCCGCCGCCATGCCGAGGCAAAGAGCAGTGCGAAACATATTGCCGACAGCCGGAAAATATGGAACCATGCTTAACTTTTGCTGAGGCGGCTGGTTTAATTCCTCCAGATGAATTAGCCGATGCCAAAAGAATGCTTTCAGCTATAAGAAAAGGGATTAAGCCGCTTCCCTGCGGCGGCAGAGAAGAGTGTGATGTATATTGCGCCGAAGAGACGCACTTTGAGGAATGTTTGGCTTTTGCAGAAGCTGCTGGTTTTATTGCTCCAGAAGAAGCTGAAATGGCTCGCAAAACAGGCGGCAAGGGCCCCGGCGGCTGTAAGGGCAGGAAAGAGTGTGAAGCGTTTTGTCAAGACCCGACCAATCAGGAAACCTGTTTTAACTTTGCTATGGAGCACGGTTTAATGTCGGAAGAAGACCTGCGCAGGATGGAAGAAGGCAAACAGCAGCTGTTGGAAGCTATTGAAAGTGCTCCGCCCGAAGTTAGGACTTGTCTTGAGAACACTCTTGGAAGCGGAGTTATTGAGGGAATTCGCGCTGGTACCGTAATGCCTCGGGAGGAAATGGGTGATGCTATGAGAGAATGTTTTGAGTCGCAACGCCAAATTATGGAAGAACAAGCCAAGCAGCAAATTGCCGTTTGTTTAGCGATGTCCTGCCAAGAGTTTTTCACCTGCATACAATCTATCGGTGGACCTCCAGGTGAAGAAGGGGCTCCGCCGGAAGGAGAAGGACCTGAAGCGGAACTTTCACCAGAAATTGAAGCCAAAATCCAATCTTGTGTTGGGGAACAAATACAGCAGCAGATGCCTCCGGAAGGTATGATGCCCGAAGGCATTCCCGAAGAGTTCCAAGAATTTATGCCTCCGGAAAGAGAGATGACGCAACCGCCTTCGCCAGAGGAAATAGAGGCAATCCGCCAACAGAAAGAACAAGAGATACGCGAACAAATTGAGCAGCAAATGCGCCAACAGATGGAACAACAAATGATGGAACAGCAAATGCCCCAACCAGAAGAAGCGCCGCCTGAATCATTCTTTGAACAGATTAAGAATCTCTTAGCCGGATTAATCTTGCTGAAATAGCGGCAGGCGGCGGGCAACTCTTTGATCCTACCCGCGGAGCAGACTTGTGCTCGGTTTGAGAGACCAAGATGCATTAAATCCACTTTTTAATCGGGGTGGTTTTTTGGTAGTGGTAGAATAAGAGAATATTACATTATACAAGGGTCGGAGAAATAAAATGTTAAAAGTATGAAGAAAAATATCCTTGTTTTAATTCTTATTTTGATTTTCTTTGGAGTCGGTTTTTATTTTTGGCAAATGAGCCAGATAAAACCCGAAATAAAACCCACGCCAGTTGAATTGCCAAATCCTGCTTCTTTTTATTGTGAAGGGGGAGAGGGAGAATTAGAGATGAGGACATTAGCCGATGGTTCTCAGAGGGGTTTTTGCCTTTTTGATGATGGTTCTGAGTGCGATGAGTGGCAATTTTTCAGAGGTGAGTGCGAGAAAGGAAATATTTTTTGCAAAAATTTATGCGGAGATGGAATTTGTCAGGAAGTTGTTTGCCTGGCAGTTGGCTGTCCTTGCGCCGAAACACCCAAAACCTGCCCCGAAGATTGTTTGTAAGATAAATGGTATTATTCCGAAGAAAATAAAAAATAATCAAAATTTTGTCTATGAATAAAAAAATTTTTATTTTAGTGTTAATAATCTTTATTTTGGCAGGGGCTGTCTTGTATTTTAAGATTTTTGGGCCGAGCGTAGCGCCGATTATTGAGATTAACAGTTTTGAAGAATGTACTTCCGCTGGTTATACGGTACTGGAAAGCCATCCCAGGCAGTGTAAAACGCCCGACGGCAAAACATTTATAGAAGATATTGGTAATGAATTGGAAAAATTTGATTTGATAAAGGTAAACAACCCTCGTCCAAATCAAATTATTGAAAGCCCGCTTTTGGTTAGGGGCGAGGCGAGGGGGTTTTGGTTTTTTGAAGCCGATTTCCCGGTTAAACTTTTTGACGACAATGGTTTCCTCTTAGAGGGAAAATAGTGTCAACTCTGAATTTTTGATATAATGGCTTAATGCCCAGACCCCTAAGAATTACTACTCCTAATATACCATTTCATATTCTTAATAGAGGAAATAATCGTCAAGAAGTTTTTAAAGATGAAGAAGATTTTGAATTCTTTCTTAATCTTTTAAAAAGATATAAGAAAGAATTATTCTTTAAGCTTTATCATTTTTGCTTAATGCCTGATCATACTCATTTTGTACTTGAGCCGACTATTGAAGAAAGTTTACCCAAAATAATGCTTAAGCTAACTTTATCTCATACGAGATATTTTAATAAAAAGTATAGAGGTGTAGGCCATGTATGGCA
>VGKE01000070.1 GCA_016867195.1 Candidatus Nealsoniibacteriota bacterium
AGCCGGGCTCATCGGTTTTACTGACGCCACCACTGACTACATTTATTTCTCCAACGCCAACGTTGGCATCGGGACGACGAGCCCTGACCGGCTTTTGCATGTAGAACTTTCAAGTACAGCAACCAGCGATGTTGTTTATACTCAACGTTTGAGTCGCATCACTTCAGACACGGCAGCAGCTGGCTTTGGCACTGGCATTGAGTTTGAACTGGAGAACGCCAGCGGGACAAATAGAGTAGCTTCAGCTATTCAGAGCGTCTGGGAAGACGCTGCTGACGCTACCGAAGACGCTTCTCTAAGATTCCTGACCATTAAAAATGGCGCCTTGACCGAGGCAATGAGAATAGGCGATAATGGCAATATTGGCATTGGTACAACAACGCCGGGCCGAAAATTGGATGTTTTAGACGCTTCCAATGCTCAACTACGTTTGACCAATACGGCCGGCTCGGTTTACACCGAGTTTAGCGTGGCGGCCGTAACCGGGAACTTAACAGTCAGTTTATCTACCGGCGATAATGTCATTTTTAACAAGCCGGACAGCATTACCGGTGCCAATCTCTGGGTTTGCAAAGGCAGCAGTTGTTCGGAATTATCTCTGAGCGACGGCGGCAATTTGGTGGTGGAGCGGGGAATGTTTTTAGCAGACCCGAGCGGCAATTATTTTCAGATGCTGGCGACCAGCGATGGAGAACTATGGGTTTATGATGCCAGCGGCGACGCGGTCTTGATATTTGATGATGGAACACCGTAATTTATAAAAAAG
The DNA here is from genome assembly GCA_016867195.1 of Candidatus Nealsoniibacteriota bacterium. GTDB lineage: Bacteria > Patescibacteriota > Minisyncoccia > Minisyncoccales > GWA2-38-27 > VGKE01. The sequence continues at coordinate 767 of VGKE01000070.1, forward strand.
GTTAACGATATGTTTTTCACGGAACTAAGACAATTCGCCAAAGTCATTTCTTCCTGGTTTTATCTTTTTTTGATTTTCTCCGGCTTTTTCTTTGTTTTCGGCTTAAAAGAAGTCGGGCTTTTTGGCCAAACCTTTCTTTTGCCCTTGCCCACCATTAATTCTTTTTCAGTCCAGATTTTCAAAATCATAGAAAGAACCCTGGTTCCCTCCAATGTCCAGTTAATCGCTACCGAACCCTTTGCCGCTTTTTTAGTCCAAATAAAAATCTCCCTGCTTTTGGCTTTTGTTTTCACTCTCCCGGTTTTTCTTTACAGAATACTCTTTTTTCTCAGCCCGGCTCTTTATCAGAATGAAAAAAAAGCAATCTTCAAATTATTAATTCCCAGCACTTTTTTATTTGTCAGTGGCTGTTTTTTTGCCTATTTTCTGCTCATCCCTTTAACTTTTCAAGCCCTTTATTCTTTTGTTGAGATAATGGATATAACTCCTTTTTTCTCCTTAGATAAATTTATCGGTCTGACCCTGGGTCTGATGTTTGTCACTGGCTTGATGTTTTTACTGCCGGTCCTGATAGCTCTTTTGAGTTATTTTGGCTTAATTGAGCCGGATTTCTGGAAAAATAACTGGAGATACGCGATTTTGTTTTTTCTCATTGTTTCTGCTATAATTACTCCAGACGGAACGGGAATTACGATGATGATATTGTCAGCACCCTTATCATTGCTTTACTTTGGCGGAATGATTGTCGCGAATAAAAACAGGAGAAAATATAAGCGAAATTATGCGAATACCATGCGAAACAACGCGAAAAATTAAAAACCCCGATTTATTATATCCAGAATTAAGTTATCAGGTTGTCGGCGCTATTTATAAAGTATGGCAACAGTTAGGACCTGCTTTCAAAGAAAGCGTATATCAAAGGCCCTATGAAGAAGAATTTAATAGCCGAAATATCATCTTTGAGCAACAAAAGCAAATCCCTATATTTTACAACCAGAAAAGAATAGGGGTTTATGCTCCGGACTTTGTTATTAACGATAAGATAATTTTAGAGATTAAGCATCTTCCCTATATTAGTTTTAGGGAGAAAAGACAATGTTGGTATTATTTAAAAGGAAGTAATTATAAACTTCTTTTATTGGTAAATTTTGGAGGTCAGAAATTAGAAATTATCCGCAGAATATATGATAAGGCGAGAATTCGCATTAATTCGCAGTGATTCGCCTTGATATTCGCGTCAATTCTCTTCTATTATAAATCAAATGGTCGAATCAAATAATAAAGCAATAAAATTATAAAACTATGTTCGGTCTCGGACTTCCGGAAATAATAATCATTTTAATCGCCATCGGAATTTTGATTTTCGGCAGTAAAAAAGTGATTGAATTCGCCCGCTCTTTGGGCAGATTCAGCGGCGAATTTAAAAAAGGAAAAATGGAGATAGAAAAAGAACTCAAAGAGATGGAAAAAGAATCTCCCAAAAGCGATGAAATCAGCGCCAAGAAAAAATAGTTTGGTTAAAAAGATAAACTTAAATAGGAGGAATTTTCTGAAATTGCTCCTGCTTGGAGCCGGCGCTTTTCTGCTGGGCAAGTCGCTGATTTCGGTTATTAGTTTTCTTTCCCGTTCCGGCCTGGATAGCAAAAAAGAATTTAAGAATTTTGAAGTCATTGACGCCGGCAACGAAGTCATTTTCCGGGACATTAAGGGCGAAGATATTTTGATTATTGAAAAAGGAGCGCTGAAATGAATTTAAAATTGAAAAATCAAAATGCAAAATGACAGTTAAAAATTTTAAAATTTTACATTGTCATTTTAAACTTTGATATTTACATTTTTAATTAAAATAATATGAAATGTAAACATATCTGGGCAAAATTATTGGCCGTAAAAGACGGCAAGACCATTGCCACCTCGCTTTTCACCTGCTTAAAATGCGGCTTGCTGAAAATCGGAAAACACACCATCAAGATTTCTAAAAATCGTTTGGATATGGGAAATTTGCCGATAAAATCAATAAAAACCGGAACTTTTAATTCCGAGGTTGACAACGGCAATTCCGGTACTGAAAAAACAATTGATTGGACAGCTGGTCAAAAGCAACTACTTACTTTGACGGGCAACTGCGCTTTAACTTTTTCTGCGCCCCTCGGACCTTCTAATTTGATTTTTCGTCTTGTTCAAGACGCTACCGGCAGCCGAACCGTTACCTGGCCGGCTGCTTGTAAATGGACTTCTGGTACTGCCCCCACTTTATCAACTGCTGCCAGTGCCGTGGATATTATCAGTTTCTATTACAATGGCACAAATTACTACAGCGTGGCAAATACCAATTTCAGTTAAAAATGTACTAGGTCGGGCCTAGCGCAGATTGTAGGGGCTGGGTCTCCCAGCCCTGAGGAAGGTGAAATGGTCCAATAAAATTTTAAATTTCTAATTTTAAATTTTAAATCAATTTTGAATTATTTAATGAATTAATTTAAAAACATTTAAAATTTAAAATTAGAAATTATCGTGAATTACACAAATTAATGCTGCGCCAGACCGGGCTTAGGGGCAAGATCCCTACCTACAAATTTGCTATAATTTTGTCGGTTATCAGTTGACATAATTGATTTTACTTTAGGTTGAACTATAATTAAAGTATGGTTAACGATAAGTTAACCCCGTTAGAGGTTAAAGAGTCGGGGAAAACACAAAACAAACAAACCTCTAACGGGGTAAAA
>VGKE01000071.1 GCA_016867195.1 Candidatus Nealsoniibacteriota bacterium
CCTTCGGGCAACTCTCCCATCGCCCGCGCCAGAAGGGGGAGGTAGGTTGCGCCGAATTGGTAAGGCACCAGTCTTGAAAACTGGGGCCCCGCAAGGGGCTTGCAGGTTCGAGTCCTGCACCTACCGCTAGTTTAGAAATAGCAAATTTTGTCCTTTTATAAAGAAAGGAGGTGATTTCAAATGCAACTTTTGACAATCATCCACAAGGCACGGAGTAATAATGAGTTTGGTCAGAGGGCTGAAGGATTGAAGGAATTACGTCAGGTGATAGAGGATCTTGAGCAACGACGCCCTTTAATCGGCCGGATTCTAACGCGGGAAAAGTATTATAGCGGCCGCATTGACGAATTGAGGTTTGGTAGAGATGGGTATTTGGTGTTTTCCATCACTGATTGCGACCCAAACGGCAAAAGTTCTGAATCTGCCAAAACCTATAAGAGAAAAGTGAGATTGGAAGATTTGGTAGATATTCAGGTCTGAAGAAAAGGGGAGAAAATTATGAATACCATCCTACCATTATTCCGCAGCAAAAAGAGCCGATAGCCGTTGGAGACGCATTCCAACGGCTTTTTTTGTTTAAACTTTATTAACAGATTGGCTTATTTTGGGGCTTGAATGTGGTCTGGATTTGGTGTAAAATAGAAAATATAAAGGGTTGTAATTTTGTAATATTTTAACGTTAAATATGGATATAGGAGGACTTAAAAAAATGGCCCTGGAAGAGATTGATAAGGCGATTGATTTGGTTGGTCTGGATAATGTTTATAAAAAATATTTGGGCAAAAAGGGAGAAATCGCCTCCTTTTTTGGTTCTTTGAAAAACCTGCCGGAAAAAGACAGAAAAGAAGTTGGAAGATGTCTAAATAGCTTTAAAAAACTTTTGGAAGAAAAAATCAAAATCAAGGAACAGGAGTTTAAAAAAAGTTTAAAACTATTTAAAAACAATAAACTTGATGTTAGTATTCCGGGAAAAAAGATTAAAACCGGGCACCTGCATCCTTTGACTCTGGTGAAAAGGCGGGCAGAGAATATTTTTGGAGAGATGGGTTTTTCCATTGCCCAGGGTCCGGAAATAGAAGACGAATGGCATAATTTTGACGCTTTAAATATTCCTAAAAATCATCCGGCCCGGGATATGTGGGATACTTTTTGGCTCAAAAACGGCAAACTTTTAAGGACCCATACCTCTCCGGTTCAAATCCGCTATATGAAAAAGAATAATCCGCCTATAAGGATTATTGTTCCGGGCAGGATATTCAGGCATGAGGCAACAGACGCCAGCCACGAAATTAATTTTTATCAATTAGAGGGTTTAATGATAGACAAGGACATATCAATTTCCAATTTTAAAGCGATTATTCAAGAATTTTTTTCAAGATTTTTTAATAAAGTTATAGAAGCCCGATTGAGACCCAGTTTTTTCCCTTTTACCGAGCCGTCTTTTGAAGTAGATATGAGTTGTGTTGTTTGCGAGGGGACTGGATGCAGTGTTTGCTCTTCAACCGGCTGGATAGAGATAATGGGAGCCGGAATGGTTCATCCCAATGTTTTAAAAGCCGGCGGTTTGATTCCTCGCCAAAAAGCAAAAGATACTGGCTGGCAGGGTTTTGCCTTTGGAATTGGCTTAGACAGGTTAACAATGATGAAATACAAAATAGATGATATAAGATTATTGTATTCAGGAGATATTCGTTTCTTAAAACAATTTTAAGTATGTTATTTTCCTATAATTGGTTAAAAGAATACGTAAAAAAACTTCCGAGACCGGAAAAACTGGCTCAGACCCTAACTATGAAGGCCTTTGAGGTTGAGGAAGTTAAAAAGGCGAGAAAGGATTATTGTTTGGATATTGATGTTCTGGCAAACAGGGCCCCTGATTGTTTTTCTCATATTGGAATAGCCCGTGAATGCGCTTTATGCCTTAATGCTAATTTTAATTTGCCAGAGACAAGAATAAAAGAAGATAAAAAAATAAAGGCCCCGGATTTTCTTTCCATTATTGTAGAAAATAAAGAAGATTGTTTAAGATATACTGCCAGAGTTATTGATGATGTGAAGGTTAAGGATTCTCCAAAATGGATTCAGGAAAGATTAAAGACCTGCGGGTTGCGGTCAATTAATAATATTGTGGATATTGCAAACTATGTAATGCTGGAAACAGGCCAGCCGTTGCACGTTTTTGATTTTAATAAACTTGAAGCAGAAAGCTCCAAGAAAAAAATTATTGTCAGAAGGGCTGTCAGGGGGGAGGAGATTATTACTTTGGACGATGAGAAATATATTTTAGACAAAGATATTTTAATAATAGCGGATTCAAAAGGTCCTCTGGCAATAGCCGGCATAAAAGGGGGCAAGAAGGCAGAAATAGATAAAAATACCAAAAGAATTGTCCTGGAATCGGCTAATTTTAACTCTGCCTTAGTCAGACAGGCCTCTCAGAAAATTAGATTAAGGACAGACGCTTCTTTTCGTTTTGAACATAAAATAGACCCGAATTTAACAGAAAAAGCAATAAACAGAGCGGCCGGGTTAATAAATAAAGTAACCGGCGGGGAAATTGTTTCTGAAATTCTGGATATTAATTATTTTAAATCCAATCCAATAAAAATAAATCTGCAGGTCTGGCGGGTTGAGAGTTTGCTTGGTTTTAAGGTTTCTAAAAAAGAGATTATAGATATTTTGAAAAAATTAGAATTCAAGATTATTAAAACAAATTCCGTCTCTATTATGGTGGAAGTTCCAAGTTTTCGCTTAGACGTTTCTTTGCCCGAGGACTTAATAGAGGAAATAGGCAGGATTAAGGGTTATAAGAATATTCCTTCTATTTTTCCTATTGGATATTTGGTTCCGCCCAAAAAGAATTATGATGTTTTCTGGGAAGACATTGCCAAAGACGGTTTGAAAGAGATGGGATTTATAGAATCGTATAACTATTCTTTTGTTAATGAAAAAGATATTCAATTTTTAGGATTTTTTAATCCTGTTGAATTGGAAAACCCCATAAGTTCGGATTTGAAATTTTTAAGGCCGTCTTTAATACCGAACTTGCTAAAAAATATTTTAAGTAATTTTAGATATTTAGACGAAGTCAAAATGTTTGAATTGGGGAATATTTTTTTCAACGGCTTTAAAGAAAAAAGAATGTTGACCGGTTTTATTGCTTCTAAAAGCAGAGGAGAGCAGTTTTACAGCGTTAAAGGAGCGATTGATAATTTGTTAAACACAATGGGCATAGCCAATATCTGGTATGATGATTTTGAGCAAACGCCAGAACAAAGTAATTCTCTCATTTGGGAAAAAGACAGAAGCGCCGAGATTAAAGTTGATTTTCAGGAAATAGGATTTTTGGGAGAGATATCCCAAAAAGTTTTGGATGATTATAAAATAGCGGGAAAAGTTGTTTTTTTTGATGTGGACTTCGAAAAATTATCAAAAATAGCCTTAGAAGAAAGAGAATACCAGCCCGTGTCTCAATA
>VGKE01000072.1 GCA_016867195.1 Candidatus Nealsoniibacteriota bacterium
CGTAATCAGAGCTTTTATTCAACCATTCGGTTAAAGAATCAGCGGGTTTGTCCAGAAAATTTCTCACTCTTTTTTCTAAGTTGCTCCCCCTGTAAACATCGTCGTAGCCCAACAAAGCGGCTGAGTATTCGGCCCGGGCTTCATTGAGCCAGATTTCTTCGGTTACGCCTCTTAATAAATCCTTTTGATTAACAGTAATTAAATGGAAAAATTCGTGAGTCAAAAGGGTCTTTGCCTGGTCTTTGTCAATGTGCCGGCTGTTTAAATAAACCATTTCCCGTTGGTTTGATCTGGGGTTCTGTAATTTTTCATAAACATCGCCGGAATTAAAATAGCCGCCGGCCTCGCTAATCATCGGATGAATTAGAATGGTTATTTTTTCGTCGTTATCAACTCCCGGTTTTGGCTCTAAGCCAAAAGTTGCGGTTAGGGTTGGGTAAATCTTTCTTTCAAATTCTCTGTCTAAATCATAAAAAACCGCGTCCAGAACTTGCCTGCCGGAATAACTCAATCCCTCCCACCAGTTCTCGTCAACATAAAAATACAACTGCCCGGTAATTTTGGCCAGAGTAGCGGAAACCTCTTCTCTGCCGTATAAATCATAGGAATGATCAATGTTAAACCTAACCCTTTGGCCCAAATAATCAGCCCGGGCAATTAAAGGCAGGGTTAAAAACATTAATCCCAAAAAAATTATTTTATTGGTTTTAGAAGTCATTCTAATTTTATGTTATCATAGAATATTATGAAAGAAAAGCGCTATTAAACTAATTTCCAATATGCAATATCAAAACGAGAAAAGTCAAAATAAGTTATATTGGTTTTACTTAGTCGGCTTTTTTATTATTCTCTTTCTTCCCTTATTAAATCTCCCCCCCTGGTTTAGTCCTCCGGCCTGGGGTCAGACAATTTCTTTTCGAATCATCCTCTCTATCTTACTATTTTTATTTATCTGCCAGATTCTCTTCCACTATGACAAAAAATCCACGATCGTAGGAATTTTGTCCAGCAGAAAAAATAAGGTCTTTTGGCCATTTTGGATTTTAGTCGCGCTTTTGGGAGTTTATTTTCTTTCAACTCTTTTTTCTCTTGATATTTCTCATAGTTTATGGGGAACCCCGGAAAGAGCAGGCGGTTTTGTTAATTCTGCTTTTTATATTATCTTCGCTATTCTGGTCTTTTTGATTATTAAAGAAAGGGGCTGGAAAAAACTCCTGGACTTTTCCTTAATTATCGGGGTTTTGGCGGCTTTAATAGGTATTTTCCAGCAGTTCGGAATTTTAAGCCAGATTTTCGTTTCTATGACTCAAAGACCAAGCGCCACTATGGGCAATCCGATTATTTTCTCGCTTTTTCTTTTACCCCTGTTATTTCTCGCCCTTTCTTTTCTTTTTCTGGAAAAAAACAAGTTCAAAAAAATCTTATATTTTTTCGCTTTTCTTCTCTTTCTCTTAACAATAATTCTTATCACCCAGTCAAGAGCCGGATTTTTGGGAATTTTAATCGGGCTTTTCTGGTTTTTAATCGCGTTCCCGGCATCAGAACAAACGCAGCGAGGGATAAACCCTGAAAAGATGAAAATTCTGAAAATAGGCGCGGTTTCTTTTATCGCCTCAATTTCTTTGTTGCTTTTCTTTTTAGGTAATAATCCCCAATCATATGAAAAATGGCATCCTTTTTTAAAAGAACCTGTCTCCAGGATAGTAACATTGACAAAAGGGCTTGAAGCAGACGAAATCCGTCTCTCTGCCTTGAAAATCTCAGTAAAGGCTTTTTGGGAAAAACCGATTCTTGGTTATGGCCCGGAAAATTTTTCTATTGCTTTTGAAAAACATTACGACCCCTTGCTTCCGGCAATGGAACGAAAATTATCTTTTGACAGGAGTCATAATTCCTTGATTGAAATTCTCCTCGCCTCCGGGATTTTTGGCCTTATTTTTTATCTTGTTTTCTTTTTCTCCCTTCTCTGGCAATTGCAAAAAATTAAAAAGGACTGGCTTGTTTCCCACGGACTCCAGTCAGCTTTTCTATCTTTTATGGCCGCTTCTTTATTCAGTATTGAGGGTTTTTCGTCTTACCTTGTATTTTTTCTGTTAATTGGTTATTCTTTAGAACTAATAACCCGATCGCCAAACTCCATGAGCATAGAAAAACCAGCCCTGTGTAAAAATCGTGCGATCGCACGATTTTTACACGGACATAGATACTGGTTTATATCTGTTTTATTATTAGGTCTGCTCTGGTTTAATTGGCAATATAATATCAAACCCTTTCAGATAAATACCAAAATAAACATAGCCCGGGAACTGGCAAAAGAAAAAAATTGGTCGGCCTCTCTTCAGGCGCTGGAACAGGCCTCGGAAAGAAAAAGTTTTCTTCTGCCTTACGCGAATATAATTTATTCGGAAATGCTAATAGGCATCATCTCAATAATGCCTGAAGAAAAAATAGTCCTTTCCGAGAAAATCAGTCAATTAATGGAAAAAAACACGGAAATCCAGCCTAATAACAAAACAAACTGGTATTATTTGGGCCAATCCCTGGCTATTCTGGCAGAGGAAAAACAGAATTTAGAACTGGCTAAAAAGGCGCAGGAATCATTTAAAAGGGCTTTGAGATTAAGCCCTAACGACCCCTTAATCCTTTTAAGCGGTTTCTTAGCCGATGTTGTAATCAAGGACTTTGAAAAAGCAAAGGAAAAATCAGATTACTGCCTGAAAAACTATCCTGAATTCAAAGAATGCCTCTGGGTTTCGGGATTAATCAATATTTACTTTAATGATATTGAAAAAGGAAGTGATTTTATAGAAAAAGCGAGAGAAAAAAAATATCCTGCCGATGATGAGAATTCTCTAAGCCAATTAATAAAGGCCTTTGCCGAGAATAAAAACTACCGGGAAATGGTCCTTATTTATGAAAAATTAATTAAAACTAATCCCTTAGAAATCCGATATAAAACCTCGCTGGCTTTTGTTTACCGGGAATTAGGAGAATATAAAAAAGCAAGGGAACTGGCTTTGGAAATCCTAAAAATCAACCCGGAGCTGGAATATGAAGTTAATGCGTTCTTGAAAACTCTTAACACAGATTGACACAGATATGAACACAGATGAACACAATCAAAATGTTGAAAAAAAGTTTTTATACAAAGATTTATCTTATAAATCAAGAGGATGCTTTTTGACATAAGGAATAATTATGGACCGGGGCAAAAAAAATAATCTACGGTAATCTAATTAAAGAATGGCTTACAAGCAATAAGATAACTTTTAAAAGAGAAAAACAAATACATATTTATTTGTAAGAATTCACCGCGTTATTTACATTCTTAAACCAACCGAGAACTGTTCTCGGCAATATTGCCGAGAACAGTTCTCGGTAGTTGCTAACTTACC
>VGKE01000073.1 GCA_016867195.1 Candidatus Nealsoniibacteriota bacterium
AAATAGCACTCTCTAAAATATTTATCAATAGATTGAGATTAGAGAGATTATATCTGGGCGTCAAAGTTAGGGAGGAAAGAACAAATCGCCTTGTCAAACCTTTAATTCTTGAATCTGGTTTCATTAATTTTTAATATTCTATAATTATTCATCAAACTATCTATCTTAAAATAATAACGATCGTAGTAATTTTAAGACGGAACAAACTTAATCTCTATTTCTATTGTAACAAACACTGTCTGTTGCAATGGATTAAATAAACCAGTCGAGTGGTTTATTTTTTAAAGCAGTATTTTATTGGGTGAAATGTACGAGGTCCGACCTCGTACATTTCTCTAAAATAAAGAGGACGGCGCGTAAACGCGTCGCCCTTGGGGGGTAGTGAAAGTTCGGCTGGACTTCTACTACCCCCTTGCTCTTGCCTTTCTTTTCTGGAGAATTACAAGAACCTGAAAAAGAGCTTTGCTTGAGAGAAATCTTCAGGAAGGAGGGGCATTATAGAGTTCATCGCCGCAAACAGGGCAACAACCCCGGAAGTCCAGCGCGAAAACAGGCGGCCTTTTTTCCGGATCTCTTCCATCCGCATACCACTTCGTAAAACACCTTCTACACTTTTTTTTGACTGAATTATTTCTTTCCTTTGATCTTTCCCATGCTTCTTCGGCAATCCTGCGCGCCTCTTCCAAAGTGGCGCCCCCCAGTTTCGGAGCGAAAAGGTCAATGGACCCAGTCACAACTCTTTCTTCTTCCATAATTCTTCTCCTTTTTTGAAAAGAACATTATTTTCTGTTTTTTGTTTCCGAAAACAAAAAATCTCTTCCGAGGAAGAGGCGATTTTGCCCGTAAGACAAAATTGTCTCTTCCTCAAAAGAGATTTAATAAAATGATAATCAAATTGGAATCAAAAATATTATTCATCAACGATAAGTAAAATATAATAGGGAGGATTCTAATTTAATTTTATAAAAATCATAGACCTATGTCAAGTTTTAAAAAATTGACTTTTTCGCGGCAATATAATATAATGTCTCAAAGTAAGTATTCTCATGAGTTTTCTCTTTCTTTATACCTTATAAAAATTAAGTATAACGAAGGCAGAAGCAAAAAGAGAAGAGGTCGCCTTACGATATATTTAATTTTTCTTTCCGCTAATTGGTAAAATTTATCTTTTTATCTTAATATGGCGGAAAGAATAAGGAAATGGCAAAAAAATTATATGTCGGCGGATTGTCCTACGACACGGCTGAAGAAACGTTAAAAGAAACGTTTTCCCAAGCCGGAACTGTAGAAACCGCCACAATCATTACGGACAGAATATCAGGCCGTTCCAAGGGTTTTGGATTCGTGGAAATGTCTACCGAAGAAGAAGCCAAAAAAGCCATTGAAATGCTTAATGGCAAAGAATTGGATGGCAGAACATTAACTGTCAATGAAGCCCGACCGATGACTGAAAGAGCTCCTCGCAGGGATTTTAACCGCGAAGGAGGCCGAGGATTCGGTGGTGGTGGACGCAGAGATAATTGGTAAAATTTCTCTAAAAACAAAAAACGGGGTGAATGCCCCGTTTTTTGTTTTTCCCGGAATTTTGCTTTTCTTCCGTCGAAATTTTTAGAAAAAGATTAGAAAAATTATATCTGGGCGCCAAGGTTGGGGAGGAAATTTATCCTGTCAAATTCCGCGAAAGCAGTGTTTAACAAGAATAGTCCAACCCGATGCCCAGGTATAATCTTTCTAACTAAAAAGCATAGTCAGATGACCATACTTCTGTAATAATAACAAACTTTCAAAATTTTGTCAAGTTTTTTTGCCTATCCCCGCAACTATTGACAAGGGGTTATGACTTTTATAATATTAAATTGGTACATTGGCATGGAGAGTAGGATACGAACTGGCATCATTGGCAGCGCAATACTGTCATCTATTCAAGTGTGGGCCGTAAGTTCAACGGGTAGGTGATCCGGCATTTGCAGCCTTCTATAGCATCCTCCTTTTGGGAGCCGGATTCTTGAAGCCACGGATACTCCCCTCCATACTTCCAGATACCTCCCTGGAAGGGGCTGCGACTCTCTCTCTACGGTCTCTATGGTCGCAGCCTTTTTATATTTATCCCGAATCAAAAAAGAGCCAAACAATGGCTCTTTTCTTTCAAGTAAAAAGAAAAAAAATGATTATTTCAATTCTATTTTGGCGCCTGCCGCTTCAAACTTTTTCTTGATTTCCTCAGCTTCCTCCTTTTTGACATTCTCTTTTATAACTTGGGGACCGCTGGCAACAGCGTCAACCAAATCCTTTGCCTCTTTCAAACCCTTGCCGATAGCGTCCCTGACTACCTTAATGACGTCTATTTTCTTCTCGCCCGCTCCTGTCAGTTCAATATTGAAAACGGTCTTTTCTTCAGCCGCGGCGGCAGCGGGAGCGGCTCCGCCAGCCGCGACCATAGCCACGGGAGCGGCGGCAGACACGCCGAATTTCTTCTCTAAAATCTTAACTAATTCTGATAAATCCAGAACAGACATTTCCTCTATTTTCTTAACAATGTCCTCAAATTTCTTTGGAACCTCTACCTTGTTATCCGCGTCAGCGGACTTTTCAGGGTCTTTTTTTTCTTCGATTTTTTCTTCAGTCATATTATTGAAAATCCAAAATCCAAATGACAAATGTCAAATCAAGCCCAAAATCCAAAAATTTTTGACATTTGAGTTTTAGATTTGATTTGAAATTTGGATTTTGACATTTGGGTTTTACGTTTTGGCTTTTGCCAAAACATTTATCAGACCTTTAATGTTTGTCTCTAAAACATTTACAAAACTACTAATTGGTGCTTTAATGCCCCAAACGACCTTTGTCAAAAGTTCTTGTTTAGAAGGAATATTTGCCAGGGTAACAATCTCTTCCGCCCCCCTGAATTGTTGGTTAAAAAATCCGCCTAAAATTTTTAGTTTCTGGTTGGCGGCGACGAATTGATAAGTAATTTTTGCCGGCGAAATTTCGTCGCTGAAACTGAAAATCAAAGCCGGCTGACCTTCTGTTTTCTTAAAGGCGAAGTCAAATTTTCTTTGTTTAAAAACAATGTCTACCAGGGTTTTTTTGGCAATCTGTATTGAACAATCCTCTTGTTTTAATTTTTTTCTCAATTCAGACAACTCTTTGGCTTTCAAGCCCTCAATAGAAACAAAAACCATTGCTTTTTGCCTAACGACTTTTTCTTTCAACTTTTCAACAATATTTTCCTTTTGTTTTTTACTTAATGGCATAGTAATAAAAAATCTGCGGCTACCCACAGACAAAACAATAAAATAATTTTATCCTCGGCAGGTCTTACTGCG
>VGKE01000074.1 GCA_016867195.1 Candidatus Nealsoniibacteriota bacterium
CAGTGACATTCGTCGGTTACTGTTTTTAAGTATTTGTTTATGTCAGATATTTTAGTAAAAACATCGTTTGTCAGGGCAGGGTCATTAATTTTTGTTTCCTGCTCAAGGAAATTTTCAAAATTGGTAATAACAGTTTTTATTTCTTTGGTTTTTTCTTCCGAGGTTAGATAGGCCAGGGTAAAACCCCCTTCTTTTTTTGCTTCCCCCTCTTCTTCTATTCTTGCTTCCTCTTCTTCTTCCCAGATTCCCTTTTCCGCCATTTGACCAACCGGTATTTCCTCCACAATCAAAGAAGCTCCTTCAGTAATAACCATAGGAGGAGGAGGTTTCACTTCCGGCGCCGTTATCAGAGGTAAAAGAGACAAATTAAAAATCACCAATTCCGGATTTACCGTGACTAAAATTAAATAAGAAGAGAGCAAAATCACCAAACCCACAACAGCGGAAAGAATTCGTTCCCTTGCCTCTTTTATTTTAGAGGGGTCTCCGGTTGAACTAAGATAAAGCATTCCCGCCCAAACCAAAGCGCCAAAAGCGATTAAGCCAGAGATTATAATAGCGTAATTAAAAATATATTTTACGTATTCCGGCAATCCGGTTTTAATCGCCTCTGGTTTTATTCCCCCGGCCTCAGGATATTCAATCTCCAATTCCTGGGCTAAAGAAAAAAAAGAAAAAGAGAAAAAAAATACAAAGGCGAAACCAAGAATTAAAAAGGATGTTTTGATTTTTGAGGGCATTAAAATATTATAATACTTTTGTTAATCTAAGCCAATCGTCAGTGGTTAATGTCTCGGCTCTTTGAGTCGGCTGGATATTATTTTTGATAAGCAGGGAGTTAACTTTTCTTTTATCTAACTTTAACATTTCTGCTAAGTTATTGGCAAGTTGTTTGCGAGGATGGGTAAACCCCGCCTTAACGATTCTAAAGAATCGTTCGCGAAATTGACGCGAAACTGGAACGCGAAATTGACGCGGAACGATTTTGATAATAGCGGAGTCAACCTTAGGACTTGGCCAGAAAGATTTTCTTGGAATATAAGAAATAATTTCTGGCTTAGCGTAGAACTGAACCGAGACAGCCAGAAGATTCGTTTTAGGCGGGTTTGAGCAAATTCGCTGAGCCACTTCTTTTTGAACCACCAAAATCATTTCTTTGGGCGGATTTTCTGATTCTAAAAATCTCCTAATCACCGGCGCCGTGATATAAAAAGGCAGATTAGCAACTACCGAGAACTGTTCTCGGCAATATTGCCGAGAACAGTTCTCGGTTGGTTTTAAAATGTCTTCGTTTATAATTTTAAGGTTTCTAAAACCTCTTAAGTTTTCTTTAAGGATTTTATACATCCTCGGGTCTTTTTCCACAGCAATAACTTTTTTGGCGAGTTTAGACATTTTTTTGGTTAACGCGCCTAATCCGGGGCCTATTTCTAAAACAACATCTTTTTTTTTGAGATTGGCTGTTTTGATAACTTTCTTAACAATGTTTTTATCAATCAAAAAATTTTGGCCCAGCCGCTTTATTGGATGGATTTTGCTCATTATTCTATTTTACCACTGTTCTCTATTAGTTTAGGGTGTGGATAAATGACTTGACTGGATTTTTTTAAATGGTAAGATGATAAAAAGAAATTAATATGGACAAATTGCCTTTTTTACAATCGCTCTTGGCGATTTCTTCTATAATTAAGGATAAATTTAAAAATATTTCTTTCCGGCAAAAAATCATTTTCAGTTCCGCATCTATTTTAGCGGTTTTTTTGTCCGGGATTTTTATTTTTGGCTCAGGATTAACCCCTGGGCCATTAATTGTTACCCACCCCGACGTTTCTTCAGACAATGATTTATTTGCGAGGTCTTTAAATGGTTTTATGGGAGAGAGTTTGGAAATGGTTTTTTTACAGAAGAACAGTATAGTTGGCATTTCCTCTCCTTTAACAATTACCTCTCAATCTCTGGGTGCTATCTGGGGAACAGAAGATAATGTTAGAAAAGAAATTATTGAATATACTGTGCAGACGGGCGACACCATTTCAACTATTACTGATAAATTCGCCGTTTCTTTAGATACGGTTCTTTGGGCAAATGATTTAGACAAGAAGTCAACCATTAAACCGGGCCAACAGTTGATTATTTTACCAGTATCTGGAGTTCTTTATTATATTCAAAAGGATGACACCCTGGGTCAAATTGCTAAGGACTATAAAGCGAGCGTTGAAGAAATTATTACTTTTAACGAACTCCCCGAGGAGGGAAGAATTTATATCGGCGATATTTTAATTATTCCTGGCGGAAAAATGCCTGCTCCTGTTTTGTCAAAACCCCTAGCCGTTTCTCCTCAAATACCTACTGGGGAAAGTTATTTTATTGTTCCGGTTTCCTCTCCTTATATAATTACCCAGGGGCTTCATTGGTATAATGCTATTGATTTTGCTCATAAAGGAAATTCTTGCGGCAAGTCGGTTTTTGCCGCGGCCGGAGGAGTTATTCAGAAAACAGGGTTTAATAGAACGGCTGGTAATTATGTCAGGATTTTACATCCTAATGGAGTGGTTACTTTTTACGGCCATTTAAGCAGTATTTTGGTTTCGGCCGGGCAACAGGTCTCCCAGGGAGCGATTATAGGATATATTGGAAATACTGGTTACACCGTAGGCGCTACTGGTTGTCATTTACATTTTGAAGTCAGGGGCGCCAGGAATTCATTTGCCCCGTAGAGTAATTTCGAATTCGAACGGCATTCGGACGTGCGACGTCCGAACGGTGCGGACGTCGCACGTCCGAAGACTAATGAAAAAGATATTTTTAGTTTTTTTTATATTTATTTTGTTTTTCGGGATTTTTGGCGAGGTCCAAGCCAGGCCGATAGTTCCTTGTGGCGGTTGTGAAAGATACGGCCCTGATCCAAGCAATTCTGACAAAATAGTATGTTTAGTTCCGCAGCCGGACTGTACTTTCTGTCATCTTTTCGTTCTTTTTCAAAATGTTATTAATTTTCTTTTGTTTAGCATTGTTCCTCCTTTAGCTATTTTAATGATAGCAATCGCCGGGTTTATGTATATTTTTGCCTATATGAGTTCTCCAGAAATCTTGCCGGGCGGGGCAAGCGGTGGGCCGAAAATGCTTTCCCAGGCAAAGAAATTACTTACTTCAGTAGTTATCGGTCTTTTACTTGTTTACGGCGCCTGGATATTTGTCAACACCTTCCTTATGTTAATCGGCATTAATGAAGCCCATTTTAAAAGACTGCCTCAGGACTGGTGGAAAATCAAT
>VGKE01000075.1 GCA_016867195.1 Candidatus Nealsoniibacteriota bacterium
CTCGCAATGACGAAAATGTAAAATGGTAAGTTAGCAACTACCGAGAACTGTTCTCGGCAATATTGCCGAGAACAGTTCTCGGTTGGTTTTAGAATGTAAATAACGCGGTGAATTCTTACATTTTATTATATTCTTAATTTTCTCTGTCTAAAAATCTTGGCGGTTTCCTCAGCCGTCTTTTTGCCGGAGCTTGTTAAGAAAAAAAACGTTTTGGGACCGCCGATAATTAATTTCTTTTTCCTGAGTTTCCTTAGGGAGCTATCAATCTTCCGAGAATCGGGCCAATCGGGAAACCGGGGAAAAGAAAAAATTTTCGGGAATAAACTAAAACATTCTTTAAGCAATCTTTCAAAGACGCATTTTTCTTCCTTTTCAGAAACCAAATGAATGGCGAAAAGAATTAAATTGCCCTGGGAAACATTTTGATATAATTCTTCATCAACCCCTTTTAAATTTTTCTCTTTTTTCTTCATTAAAAAAGACCTGAAAAGACGTTATTGAATAAATACCAAAACAAAAAACCAACAAAAAAAACAATAGTAATGACGTCTAATAAGAAAGTCATTTTTTAAAAATCCTTTTTTCCAGCTCCCCAAAAATAATAAGAATCAAAACCGCTAAAATAGTGGTGAGTAAGCCCAGAAAATAAAACCCGGCGCCAACCGCCACTCCAATGGCGGCCGCGCACCAAAGACTAGCCGCGGTAGTTACTCCTTCAATTTGAGGATTACGATAAATAATAACCCCGGCGCCGATAAAACCAATTCCGGTCGCAACGGCTAAAATTATTCTTGAGGGGTCGAAACTAACTCCCGACTGCCCGACAAAAAAATTAAAAAACTCAAAGCTCAAAATGGTAAAAAGACAAGCGCCGAGGGCAACTAAGCTGAATGTTTGAAATCCAGCGCCTTTTCTTTTAAACTCCCTTTCCAAACCAATAGCAGCCCCAAAAATAAGCGCCAAAACTAATTGCAAAATAATTTGGATATAATAATTATCCATAATCCTTAAGCGCCAAATTCTAAGCACCAAATTCCAAACAAATCCCAATAACTAAAATTCTAAATGTTTTGAATTTGTTATTTTGAATTTTGAATTTGTTTGTGATTTGGAATTTACACCTTATATACTTTGTATCCCTCCCTGACCCTCTCTTCAATCTTTACCCCAACCTCATCTCCTTTTTTTGCTTTTTTGATTTTTTTATGCTCAACCTCCATTGATTTAATCGTTTGATTAAAATCAGTGTCCTGACCCCCAATAATCCGAATTTTTTCGCCGATTGAAAGCGGAAATAAAAGTTCAATAACCGCTACCCCGATGTTTGAAAAATAATGAACAACCCGACCGATTAATTTTCCCTCTTTTTCTTTTGACATATAAACATTATGTTTAAATGTTAAAATGCTGAAATATTGAAATGATATTCGGCCTTTTATCTTTTATTATAGCACAACTAAAAAAACCCTGACAAGAGGGATTCTTTAGCGAGGGGGAGTCGGACTTAATAAAATCGGTTTATTCTTCAAAGCTGGTTTTGGACCTAGCCAGGGATATCCTTCAAACCTCCTTCATTAAATTCCGTTGTCCTTTGGGAACAATGTCCCGCACCCCCTCATTTTCAATGATAATCAAGCAAGAACGTCTGTCAAGCCCCGAAAATCCGGGCGGCGCCGATGAAAAATGGTGTCAACTCTGATATCTAGAATACGAAATGGTATGTTTGGAATAATGAGCCTTAATAAATAGCTTGGGCATTAATCTATTATATCAATATCACAATATCAAAAAATCAGAGTTGACACCATTTTTTTGATTTTAACCATAAAATTAGGGATTGTGTCCCTGGGAAGAGTCGAACTTCCATCAAAGGTTTAGGAAACCTCTATTCTGTCCGTTGAACTACAGGGACGACAATTTTAAGTTAGCATATTTTCCACTTGCCCCCCATCATAAAATAATGTTATCAAACCTTAAAGAAAATTTCAACGGATTATGGTGAGGGGCTTGTTGACAATATATTTCTTTGTTAAAATAAATAAATATGAAACATACTTCACCAATTGTGGAAATCGCTAAAAAGGCCTGTCCGGCCGTTATTACTATCGTCATTAGTCGCGACCTGCCCAAAGTAGAGGGTTTTTATTTAATGCCCTTCGGTAATGGAAATTTTATTATGCCGAAATTTAAAGAAGGAAAAAAAGAATCAACCAAGATAGGAGGGGGCTCAGGTTTCATTATTTCTCCCGACGGCTACATAATAACCTCTAAACATGTTGTTGCTGACACTGAAGCCGACTATACGGTTATTTTAGAGCCTAAAAAGAAATATCCAGCCAAGGTCCTGGCCCGGGATTCTATTAATGATATTGCTATTCTAAAAATTAAATCCCAAAAACTGCCCTTTTTGGACTTGGGCAACTCGGAAAAAATTGAACTGGGAGAAGAGGTGGTCGCTATTGGCAACGCCCTTGGAGAATTCCATGATACTTTAAGTTCGGGAATTATCTCCGGGCTTTCAAGATACATTCAAGCCACTGACCATTTCAGTCATCAGGCAGAAAGATTAAGGGGTTTAATTCAAACCGATGCCGCTATTAATCCGGGTAATTCCGGCGGACCATTGGTTAATATGGAGGGGAAGGTTATCGGAGTTAATACGGCAATGGTGGCTGGCGCTCAAAATATCGGCTTTGCCATTCCCATTAACTATGCCAAAAAGGATCTGGAAGAAGTTAGAAAATACGGAAAAATTAAATTCCCATTTCTAGGAATAAAATATGTTATTCTAACCAAAGAAATTGCGGAAAAAAATAAACTGCCGGTGAATCACGGCGCTTTAATAGTCAGGGAGACCTTAGGAGAATCGGCTGTACTCAAGGACTCGGCCGCTGAAAAAGCCGGGCTTAAGGAGTTTGATATTATTTTAGAAGCTAAGGGAGAAAAAATTACCAATGACAATCCCCTGTCAGTCATCTTGCAAAAATGCAAGATTGGCGAAGAAATTGAATTAAAAATTCTTAGAGAGGGCAAAGAACTATTCCTTAAAGTCGCCCTGGAAGAAAAGAAGTAAACAGCTAATGATTCGTCAGATGATAAAACATTAACTAAAGCCCGAGAAAAACTCGGGCTGAGATTTTTTTGAAAATAAATTATTTTATTTAGCAAATTTTTAGAAATTCAAATAGCCCCTTTTGTTTTGA
>VGKE01000076.1 GCA_016867195.1 Candidatus Nealsoniibacteriota bacterium
TAAATATTCCTCTGAAATCCTTTCCACGCATCCGACAATTTCCCATTGGGTTAGCTCGTCCACGATATTGACATGATATATTCCTTTTTCCTTCTCCATATCGCCCTAATGAACCGTATCTACCCTTAAAAACCCAGGCACCCCTTGATTATCAGGTTTTATTCTTTTACCGATTAAAACCTTTACCGGATTGGTTTTTTTGACCGTTAGACTATGGGAAATATACTGTCTTGTTTTTCTCAGGTTGTAGATGTGGGGCATTGAAACATTACTGATGTTTTTGTATTCTGATTTTCTGATGGGCTTATCCTGCCGAATTTCTTTTTTCTTGAAATCAGTTTCTTGACCTGAGTTTTAGACAAGCCGGTCATTCTTGCAATGTAATTTTTAATGATTGTTTTATGCTTTTTTCTGCAAGAAAAATACAGGAACTTGGCTAAAACTTTTTCAATCCACAGATTTCTTTCTTTCCTGTTTTGAGCCTTGAACACAGCTCCTTCCTTATTCAATTTTAAAAACTCTTTTATCTGATTTATTGTAACGACAAAGTCGTCATTCATTGTGATTATCATTCTTCAATTCTGGCAAGTTTCTCTTGTGTTTTGAAGAGCTTAATTTCAGGATCCTTTTGTATTAGAAACAGATTCTCATTTCAGGGTCCTTTTGTATTATACAATACTAGGGGTTGATTTAAAATTTTGAGTATGGTATATTGGGATTATTATGATAGAAGAAATAAAAAAAATAAAAGAAAAAAGAGAAAAAGAAGAAAAAAGGGGGGAAGAAAATTTTGGGATTAATGCCGAGGAGATGGCAAGAGCTGGTTTGAATTTTGGACACCGGGCTTCTAATATTCACCCGAAGATGAAACCCTATATTGTCGGAATAAAAAATACCGTTAATATTATTGATTTAGAAAAAACAGCTGAAGGGCTTAAACAGGCCTTAAGGTTTATCCAGAAAATTATTTTTGAAAAAAAGGTTTTGCTTTTAGTGGGAACAAAAATTCAGATAAAGGATTTGGTAAAAAATATTGCCGACGACTGCGGTTTGCCTTATGTCAACGAGAGATGGCTTGGAGGAACCATTACCAATTTTGGAACAATCAAAAAACGGATTGATTATTTTAAGGACCTGGAAGTTAAAAAAGAAAAAGGCGAATTAGAAAAATATACCAAAAAAGAAAGAGCCGGGATAGATAAAGAATTAAGGGATCTGGGAGTTAAATTTGGCGGGATAAGAAATTTAGAAAAAATTCCAGAAGCAATTTTTGTTTTAGATATAAAAAAAGACGACCTGGCAATAAGAGAGGCAAAAAGAAAGGGGATTGTTGTTATCGCTATCGCTGATACCAATGTTGACCCAACATTGGCTGATTTTCCAATTCCGGCCAACGACGACGCCATATCTTCAGTCAAATATATTCTTGACAAAGTAGCTGAAGCAGTTAAAAAAGTCAAGAAATAAAGGCTACGAAATACGAAAACGATACGAATATACGAAAACGATAACAATCCCTTTTAACACTTTCGTATATTCGTAATAAATTCGTAATTCGTAGCAAATTATGATTTCTATTGACCAAATCAAAAAATTAAGAGGGGAGACAGGAGTTTCTATTTCAGAGTGTAAAAGAGCCCTTGAAGACGCGAGAGGGGACTTTGATAAGGCAAAAAAAATCTTAAGAAACTGGGGCAGGGACCTGGCTGAAAAAAAGATGGGGAAAGAGGCGGGAATCGGCATTGTTGAAACGTATATTCATCCCAATAAAAAAATTGGCGCGATGGTTGAGTTGCGTTGTGAAACAGATTTTGTTGCCAAATCAAACGACTTTAATCAGCTTGCCCATGAACTTTGTTTGCATATTGCCGCTATGGACTCTGAAAAAGATACTTTAATGTCTCAACCCTGGATAAAAGACGAAACTAAAACAATTAAAGGTTTGGTTGAAGAGTATATCGCCAAATTGGGAGAGAATATCGTTATAAAGAGATTCGCAAGATACCAAATTTAATAATTATCAATTATCAATTTTCAATTATCAATGAAAATTGGTTATTGAAAATTGAAAATTTATGCTTGAAATATTTGTTTTAACGATTTTATTCTGTAGTTTATTGGGAATAGGAGTTATAATCATAAAGAAGATACCTGCGTTGGTTAATTTGGCGCCGGAAAAAGTTGAAAAGCCAAAAATATTAAACAGGATGAAAGCCCAAATTAAAAACAATAAGGCCCTGAATTCATTTTCCGGAGAAATATTGCTGCAAAAATTGCTTTCAAAAATCAGGGTTTTAACTTTAAAAACAGAGAATAAAACCGGCATCTGGTTAATGGAATTGCGTCAAAGAGCGTTGGAAAAGAAAAATAAATTTTCTTGCGATTATTGGGAGAAAGTAAAAAAAATAAAGAAAATAAATAAGAGAAAAAAGCCGGCATAGCTCAGTGGTAGAGCAACTGTTTTGTAAACAGTAGGTCACGGGTTCAAATCCTGTTGCCGGCTCAAAACTCTTGACAAAGGATTTCGGAAAAGTAAAATAAGAGATAGAAGAAATCAGGAGTTCTCTTCCTGATTTTGTTCTTTGAAAATTTGGTTTCTTAGAGTTGTCCCGACACTCTCGTTAAGGCGAGAGTTACGCTAAACTGACGCTAAATGATACGTAAAACTACGCTAAATTTTTCGCGTGGTTTCGCGTAAGCCACGAAGTGGCTAAGGTTTTGCGTCTGTTTCGCGATTCTATTGAGAGTTTGATCCTGGCTCAGGATGAATGCCGGCGGCGTGGATAAGGCATGCAAGTCGTACGGTTCTGTCTGCGACAGAACTCACGAATCACTACGAATTATTAAACGAATAATCACGAATCACGAATTCGTGTTAATTCGTTAATTATGAAATTCGTGATTGGTGTTAATTCGTGATTCCCGTCGCAGACGGGACAGTGGCGAACGGGTTAGTAACACGTAGATACCAACCCTTTTCACAGAAATAATTCTTCGAAAGAAGAGCTAATATCTGATGGTCTGGCAGCTGAATTTTGGAAGTCTTTAATTTCAAATTTTTATTCATTGAAAATAGAAATAAGAAGATTTTTAGAATTCAGCTACCAGTAAAGATGTAGAGCAATCTATATCGGAAAAGGATGGGTCTGCGGCCTATCAGCTAGTTGGCGAGGTAACGG
>VGKE01000077.1 GCA_016867195.1 Candidatus Nealsoniibacteriota bacterium
CTACCAGATATTCGTTGCTTACTCCATATATCATAATCTGCCCTTGCGTAGAATCCAGAGAATAAAACCCTTTCTTGATAGATTATGAACTAAATAATTTTACACACCCCTGATAATATAGTTTTATGAAATTTACCCATTTGCATGTTCACTCCCATTACTCTTTATTAGATGGTTTATCAAAAATAGATGACCTTTTAAATTACGCTAAAAAATTAAAAATGGATTCTTTGGCTCTTACTGACCATGGAGTTTTATACGGAGCGGTGGAATTTTATAAAAAAGCGGAAAAAATGGGAATTAAACCGATTATTGGATGCGAGGTATATACCGCCTTTGAAACAATGGGTGAACGAAGACCAAGCATAGACGATAAAAGATACCACCTGATTTTATTGGCTAAAAACGAAGAGGGATATAAAAATCTGGTTCAACTTATTACTAAAGCCCATTTAGAGGGCTTTTATTATAAACCAAGAATAGACGACAATCTCCTGGAAAAACACTCTAAAGGATTAATAGCCTCTTCGGCTTGTATTGCGGGAAAAATACCGCGACTGATTATTGCTAAAAAATTTGACGAAGCAGAAAAACTGGCGCAAAAATACCAGAAAATATTCGGTAAAGACAACTTCTATCTGGAAATACAGCGCCACCCCAATATCCCTGAGCAAAAAACAGTAAACAAAGCGCTTGTTGAAATTTCCAAAAAATACAAAATACCCTTGATTGCCACCAACGACAGCCATTATTTAAAACCAGACGATGCCGAAGCCCAGGATATTTTAATGTTGATAAATACCGGCTCAAAACCAGACGACCCGGAAAGAGCAACTATCAAAGCAGACGATTTTTCTCTTAAAAGCCAGGAAGAAATGATTGAACTTTTTAAAGATATTCCCGAAGCGATTGAAAATACCCAAAAAATCGCTGAAATGTGCAACTTTGGATTTGAACTGGGGAAAACCCAGCTTCCTGTCTATGAGGTGCCGGATGGGAAAAATTCCAACGATTATTTGGAAGAACTTGCCAGGCAAGGAATTAAAAAAAGATTTGGCAAAAACCCTGGAAAAGAAATTATAGAAAGATTAAATTACGAATTATCTGTTATCAAACAAACCGGCTTTACTTCTTACTTTTTAATCGTGCAGGACTTTGTTAACTGGGCAAAAGACCAGAGAATAGTTATGGGTCCGGGCCGAGGCTCGGCGGCCGGCTCCCTAGTTTCTTATCTTTTAAACATAACTAATGTTGACCCTATTAAAAATAACCTTCTTTTTGAAAGGTTTTTAAATCCAGAAAGAATCTCAATGCCTGATGTTGATTTAGATTTCGCCGACAGAAGAAGAGATGAAGTTATTGAGTACGTTGCCCAGAAATACGGCCGGGATAGAGTTGCCCAAATTATAACCTTTGGAACAATGGCCGCCAGGGCTGTTATAAGAGATGTGGGCAGGGCTTTAGGATATGAATACAGCTATTGCGACAAAGTGGCAAAAATTATTCCTTTTGGATTTTCTTTAAATCAGACGTTGGAAAAAATTTCTGAATTCCGGGAATTATACCAAACAGACGAACGGGCCAGAAAACTTATTGATCTGGCTAAAAAATTAGAAGGGGTTGTCAGACACGCTTCCACCCACGCCTGCGGAGTGGTGATTTCGGCAAAATCTCTAATTGACCTTATCCCCCTGCAACACCCCACCCAAAACGAAGAAAATATTGTCACCCAGTATGAAATGCATTCAATAGAAGACCTGGGGTTATTGAAAATGGACTTCCTAGGGCTGAAAAATCTTACCATTATTGAGGATACGCTTTCTCGCATATATGTATTAAGAAACGGTTTAAAAATAGATATTGAAAACCTGGCCCAAGACGATGAAAAGACCTTTAAGCTTTTGCAAAAAGCCCAGACGACATCGGTTTTTCAATTAGAGTCCGATGGAATGAAAAAATATTTAAAAGAACTAAAACCAACCGAATTTGAAGATATTGTGGCTATGGTTGCTCTTTATAGACCGGGCCCGATACAGTTTATCCCGGAATATATTGCCAGAAAACAGAAAAGAAAAGAAATTGAATATTTACACCCAAAACTAAAACCAATTTTGGAAAAAACCCAAGGTATTTGTATTTATCAAGAACAGCTTATGCAAATTGCTAGAGATCTAGCCGGTTTTACTTTGGCAGAAGCCGACGTTTTAAGGAAAGCAGTGGGTAAAAAAATTCCAGAACTTCTGGCAGAGCAGGAAAAAAAATTTATTCAAGGAATGATAGATAATGGCATAAATCAAAAGATTGCCACAAAACTCTGGCAATGGGTTTTACCTTTCGCCCAATACGGATTTAACCGGAGCCATAGCGCCGCTTACGCTACTATCGCCTACCAGACCGCCTACTTAAAGGCTCATTTTCCAGTAGAATTTATGGCTTCTGTTTTAACTTCGGAAAAACAAGACGTAGAAAGAATCGCTTTTTTAATAGACGAATGCAAGCAAATGAAAATTGAAGTCCTCCCCCCAAACATAAATGAAAGTTTAAGAAATTTTACTGTTATAGAAAACGGAAAAAAAATAAGGTTTGGATTAAAAGCGATTAAAAATGTGGGAGAAAATATAATTGACATCATTACGGAGGAAAGGAAAAACGGAAAATACGAATCAGTCACTGAATTTCTCAAAAGAGTCCGATCCAGGGACTTAAACAAAAAATCAATGGAAAGCTTGATAAAAGCCGGGGCTTTTGATGAATTTGAAGAAAGAAACAAGCTTTTGCAAAACTTAGAAAGATTGCTTGAATGGGCCAGAGAATCCCAAAAAAACAAGCAAAACGGACAAAAAGGATTATTTGACCAGACCGCAACTTTTTCTAATAGTATAAACTTGGAGCCCGTGATAGCGGCTTCAAATTTTGAAAAACTAAAATGGGAAAAAGAACTACTGGGGCTTTATGTAAGCTCTCATCCGCTTGAAAATTTCAAAGAAATATTTAAAAACACAATCCCTTTGCAAAATTTAAAATCTTGCTTTATAAATCAAAGAATAAAAGTGGGCGGGATTATTTCAAGCGTAAAAAAAATAATCACCAAAAAGGGCCAGCCCATGCTTTTTGTAAAATTGGAGGACTTAAGTGAAAAAGCCGAGGTGGTTGTCTTCC
>VGKE01000078.1 GCA_016867195.1 Candidatus Nealsoniibacteriota bacterium
GTATAGTCAGATTTTAGATGATTTAATACGGTCCCTTGACTTTTTTTTAAAGATTAATAAAATAATAAATATAATCATTTAATAAACGAATTTACACGAATAAGGAACGAATTAACACGAATCACGAATTCGTGATTCGTGAAAATTCGTTTTAGATTCGCGTTTATTCGTTAACAAAAATGGCAGAAAAAGAAAAGTTTGAAAGGGTAAAATCCCACATTAATGTCGGCACCATCGGTCACGTAGACCATGGTAAAACCACTTTGGTTGCCGCAATCCTAAAAGTTTTAAACCTCAAGGGCCTGAAGGTTCAACAGAAATCAGTTGACCAGATTGATGCCGCTCCAGAAGAAAAAGCCCGGGGCCTGACAATTTCTATTTCTCATCTGGAGTACGAGTCAGAGAAAAGGCACTATGCCCACATTGATTGTCCCGGCCACGCTGATTACATAAAAAATATGATTACCGGCGCCGCTCAGATGGATGGTGGAATTTTGGTTGTTTCTGCCGCTGACGGGCCGATGCCCCAGACCAGAGAACATATTTTGCTCGCCCGTCAGGTTGGCATACCTTCAATTGTGGTTTTTTTGAATAAATGCGACCAGGTGGATGATAAAGAGATTATTGATTTAGTAGAGTCAGAAGTTAGAGAACTTTTGAAAAAATACAAGTTCCCGGGAGATGAAATTCCGGTCATTCGGGGTTCGGCTCTTAAAGCCCTTGAAGCGAGTTCAGCAGATGACCCGGCCGCCAAACCAATTTTGGACTTGGTTGCCACTTTAGATAGTTATATTCCGGAGCCGGTTCGCGAAACCAATAAACCATTTTTAATGGCAATTGAAGATGTTTTCTCTATTGCAGGTCGCGGTACGGTCGCTACCGGGAGAATTGAAAGAGGCATTATCAAACAGAATGAGGAAATAGAGTTGGTTGGTATTAAAGCAACCGCTAAAACCGTGGCCGTAAGCGTTGAAATGTTTAATAAGATTCTTGATGAAGGAAGAGCGGGAGATAATGTCGGTATTTTACTCAGGGGCCTTAAAAAAGAAGATATTGAGAGGGGTCAGGTTTTGGCAAAACCAGGAACCGTTACTCCTCATACTGAATTTGAGGGTGAAATTTATATTTTAACCAAAGAAGAAGGTGGCCGGCATACTCCTTTTTTTGCCGGTTATAAACCCCAGCTTTATATTCGTACTACCGATGTTACTGGTGAGGTGACCCTGCCCGAAGGGACCGAGATGGTTATGCCCGGAGATACCATTAATTTAAAAATTAAGCTGATTGTTCCGATTGCCCTGGAAGAAAAACAAAGATTTGCCATCAGAGAGGGAGGGAAAACAGTAGGGGCTGGCGTGGTAATAGAAATAATAAAATAACCTTGCGAACATACGAATATATACGAATTCTTATATTCGCAGGGGATAATGTTCTTTAAGGATGGTTAAAAAGAAAATTACCGAAGTTGAGGAAGAAGAGGTGAAGCCAAAGCTTAGAATAAAGCTAAGGGCTTATGATTGTAAGATTATAGACAACAGCGCCAAGCAGATTATTGATACGGTTTTAAGATACGGAGCCGAGGTTGCCGGTCCTGTGCCCCTGCCAACTGAAATTCATAAATACACCGTTAATCGTTCTTCTTTTATTCATAAAAATGCCCGGGAGCAGTTTGAAATGAGAGTTCACAAACGTTTAATTGACGTTTTAAGTCCCAATTCTAACGTTATTGACGCCTTAATGAGTTTAACCTTACCGGCCGGCGTGGATATTGAAATTAAGTTATAAAATCAGCGAATAACTAATCTCTTACGAATATACGAATTTTTAAAAATAATGAAACTTGCAAATAAAACCATTTTTTAGTAAGATTAAAAAAGGTGCTAACCGTTACAGTGATACCGGGTTATGCCCGGTATTTGTTTATTCGTAAATTCGTAACTGATTCGTAATTCGTTAATTTTATGAAGTTTATTCTTGGCAAAAAAATTGAGATGAGTCAGATTTTTGACGAGAAAGGAAATGTTATTCCCGTAACTTTGATTGAAGCCGGTCCTTGTTTTATTACTGATATTATGACAAAAGAAAGAGATAAATATGAATCAGTTCAGATTGGTTTCGATAGGTTGAAAGAAAAAAAATTAAAAAAAACACAGAAAGATAAACCGTTCAGGTTTTTAAAAGAATTTAAAAATAAAGAGTTGGAAATTAATAATTATAAATCTGGCCAAAAAATTGATGTATCGGTCTTTAAAGAAGGGGATAAAGTAAAAATTTCCGGTATTTCTAAGGGAAAGGGGTTTGCCGGCGGAGTCAAGAGATGGGGTTTTCATGGAAGGCCGGCAACTCATGGAACGAAACACGAGGAGAGAACAATTGGTTCAACCGGTTCACGGTTCCCTCAGAGAGTTATTAAGGGAAGAAAAATGCCGGGAAGAATGGGAAGCGAAAGAATAACGGTTAAAAATTTGAAAATTGTCAAAGTGGACCTTGAAAATAATTTATTAGCCGTTAAGGGCGCCTTGCCCGGCCGGCGCGGCACACTACTAGAAATCAGAGGATAAGAAAATAATACCATGGGAATTGAACAGAAAATTCATTGCTACATAGCAATATACTTTCTTCCAAATTAAAAATATTATAGAATAACGTAATGGCAAGGATGCGTTCAAAAATTTCAATAAGTGAAAGGCAAAAATTATTAGAAGAATTTTGCGAAGCTCTTTCAGTCTTGAAGAATCCTCGAGAAATAATGAATTTTCTAACTGACTTATTGACTAAGCAAGAGATAATAATGGTGGCAAAAAGAATAAAGATTGTAAAGCTTCTGATAGAAGGAAAGGATTACAGGGATATAGAAGGGGCTTTGAAAGTTAGCCATGGCACGATAGCGAAAGTAAATTATTGGCTTTTAGAGTCGGGAGAGGGCTTTAGGGCAGTGGCTGAGCGAACAAAGAAAGAAAAACCAAAGCCGCCAACGAGTTGGGATTATGCTATGCAGGATTGGCGGAGATTTAGGAGGCGTTACCCTTTAGCGTTTTGGCCCCAACTTTTAATTGAAGATATAATTAAAGTTATGGGTCAAAGGCAAAAGGATAA
>VGKE01000079.1 GCA_016867195.1 Candidatus Nealsoniibacteriota bacterium
TTATTTCTTCTTGTTTTTTTAAATCCAAAATTTCCCGGCGAATGCGGGCTTTTTCTTTTCGGATAAATTTTCGCAGCGACTTGGGCAATTTCTTTTTTTTCATAAATGCGACACCAATTACGAATAACACACGAATTTACTAATAAATATGAATATATCATAATTTTCTCCTAAATGTAAATTTACAACTCTTTTGGGTTTAAGATAGGTATTCCGAAAATTCACTATTAATCCTAATTTTAAATTTAACGCTTTAAGGTAATTTATCATTTGAAAATAATCTGTTTTAGTGATAAATTTTTTATTTTTGAAATCTATTAGAATTTTTCCCTCTATGCAAAAATCAACCCTATCCGCATTCCTCTGATTTTCCAATAATATCGACTTTTCTCTTTCATAATTTAATTCACTTACTTTTAACATATTCTCAAAATAATTACAATAATATTTTTCTTTTCTAAATCTGCCTAATTTATTATGAACCTGAAACAATAATCCAGTGATTTTATAAGAAAGATCCGGATAAATCAATTTAGTCATATTCGTAAATTAGAGTGAGATTAGTAATTAGTGTCGCTACTCCCCCTTTATCACTGCCAAAGGAATTAATTTTGCCACTTTTTTTGATAGGCCGGACTGGTGAACAACTTCAACTACATCATCAATGTTTTTGTAAGCCAGGGGCGCTTCCTCGGCAATTCCTTTTAATGACCGGCATTTAACAATAATTCCTATTTTTTTTAGCCCTTCAATAACTTGCTTGCCCTGAGTTTGTCGAAGGGCCGCATGCCGGGACATAGCGCGGCCGGCGCCGTGAGCCGTAGAATAGAACGTTTCTTCTCCTTCTCTTGTTCCTACCATAATATAAGAAGCAGTTCCCATTGATCCGGGCAGGATAACTGGTTGACCACTTTCTCGATATCTTATCGGAATTTCCGGATGGCCGGGTGGAAAAGCCCGGGTGGCTCCTTTTCTATGAACCGCTACTTCGGTTTCTTTGCCTTCAATATTATATTTTTCTTTTTTAATTATATTATGAGCCACATCATATAAAGCAATTAACGGCGAGGATTTTTCTCCTAAAACCGATTTCCAGGCCTTTCTGACAAAGTGAGCTATCATCTGTCGGTTTGCCCAAGCATAATTGGCGGCCGAGGCTGAAGCAGCTAAAGCCCTTTGACCTTCTGGTGAATTGAAGGGTACACAGGCGAATTCGCGATCTGGAACAGGGATTTTATATTTCCCCTCCATAAGAGGAATAAACTCTCTTAAATAATCTGTACAAACCTGATGGCCAAGGCCCCGACTGCCACAATGGATCATTACTACGATTTGATTTTTAAACAAACCAAAGGCTTCTGCCACTTTTTCATTAAAAATTTCACCAACTTTTTGAATTTCCAAAAAATGGTTGCCGGATCCGAGGGTCCCCACTTGGTCCCTACCTCTGTTTTTTGCATGAGAAGAAACTGCCGACGCATCGGCCCACTCTAATCTTCCTTCAGCCTCACAATTTTCAACGTCCTCTTTCTCTCCGTAGCCCTGTTGAACCAGTCTTTGAGCCCCTCCTTCTAAAATCTTATTGATTTGTTCAATATTTAATTTAATTTGCCTTCCTCTACCAAGTCCTGAGGGCACCTCTTTTTGAATCTCGGTCGCTAAACTTTTCAAATGAGGCAAAATTTCTTTTTCTGAATATTCTGATTTAAGTAATTTCATCCCGCAGTTGCAATCATATCCCTGCATTCCTGGTGAAATAATTCCATCAGAAACTCTAATTGCTGCTACCCCACCAATGGGACTGGCGTAACCTTCATGTATATCTGGCATTGCTAAGGCATATTTTTGGATGCCGGGAAGGGTTGCGACATTTATTAATTGCTCAAGTGATTTATCTTTAAAACTCTCTTCCAGCATTTTTTCGGAAGCATAAATTCGGGCCGGGACTCGCATATCGGGCTGAAAGCTTTTTGGTATTTCCCAAAGCCAGGGCGTAATTTTTTTAAAATCTTCTTTTTTCATATATCAAAAAGAATAGTCGCTTGCCACTTCCCGTTTTTTTCTTGATGGACATCCAAATTGTGATAAGTGGCTGCTTTAATGTCTTCGCCAAACCTTTCTATTTTTTGACCGGAAAGTTCGGCTTTAATTTCGGTGTCCGAAAATTTTTTGAACCTTACTTTATTATAAACTTCTTTATTGACCTGAATCAAATACAAAACCTCGCTCAAAAAATCCACCAACAAGGTTTCCAAATTAGAAGATTCTGTTTTAATGTTTCGGATTTTGGATTTCGTGCTTTGAATTTTAGGCCGAAGGCCGTCCTTTATTGCCAAAACCGCGTTCAAAAACAACTCTTCTTTTGTCTTGCCAAAAACCCTAATTTTCAAATCCGCCCTATGCTCTAAAATTTCGTATTTTTTCATTCTATTATTATTTTTTTAGTTTTTCCCTAAAAATTTCAAAACCTCTTTTATTTTTTGTTCAGGGGTTTTAATATCTTTGGAGATTTGAGAAAGAGCGTTTTTAACGTTTTGGCGAGAAAAACCAAGATTTACCAACCCTTCTTCAGCTTCGTCAACTCCCGTTGCTTTCTCTTGTCCAGAAACATTTTTTAATTTGCCTGTCAGTTCCAAAATAATAGCCATTGCTTTTTTCCGACCAATGCCTGGAATTTTTTCAAGCAATTTTTCGTCAATTTTATCTAAGGGACCGAGAGAAGCAATTTCCATAGCTGCTTTTGGGCCTATGCCCCGAATTTTATCTAAAATCTCAAACGTCTCCAGTTCTTTCTGGTTCAAAAAACCGTAAAGCTCCATTGCATTTTCTCTCACGCTAAGAAAACAAAAGACCTTGAGAATCTTATTAATCTCTGGTAATTTAGATAAAGCTATTTTAGACAAAAAAACTTTATAACCAACCCCGTTTACATCCAAAAAGATAAACTTTTCTCTTTTTAAAATAATTTCCCCTTCTAAATAAGAAATCATATTCTTATTATCAGGGGTGTGTAAAATTATTTAGTTCT
>VGKE01000080.1 GCA_016867195.1 Candidatus Nealsoniibacteriota bacterium
ATCTTGGAGATTACGAAGCTGGTCGGCGAAGCCGACAACCTGTTTATTGGTTTCATCTAAGCGAGTTAATTTTTCAGTAACATCCTGAATAATCTTAGCTGATTGACCAAACTGGGTCTGAATTGCTCTGGTTGATTCTGATAATTTGTTGTCCAAAATCTGGCTAATATGATTCAATTGCTGTTGAAGCATTGTTATTGCTTCTGAGCGATTCTCGGGCCTCTTTCTTAATAATAAAAAAATCGCCACGCCGAGACCAACAATAATCGCTATTAAAATTCCAATTATCCCCTGCTCCATTAAATTATCCATTAAATTATACTATCCTATCTTGCCAAAAAAATCAATAAAACCTGCCGAGAACACTTCTCGGCAGGTTTTATTCAATGGCGATTTTATCAAAGTCAGCAAGTTCTTTTTTAAAACAAAGCCAATCTTCCACAAATTTTCGGCAATTCTCTATCCCCCCCATAACTTCTGTTAAAAATCCCCTACTAGTTAAAGAAGGAAAATTCTGTTTTTGAAGATAATCTAAATAACTTGACCATCTATAATTTTCTAAAAATTGTATTGCTTTTTCCACATTATTAATCCCCTTTTCTTTCCAATTTGGTACGATAATAGCAACTGGATTAGTGTGGATATAAACAAAAACGGTCATTAATTGTTTATCGTTTTTAACGTGAACAACCCTAAACCGTCCTTGAAATAAATGTCCGTTTCTCTTGTATTTTTTATTATAATAATTCCCGTAACCGGCTCCTATTTTACGCATAAATTTACTAATTCCTCCATCCTGAATCTGTCTCACTAATAAATGCACGTGATTGGGCATTAAACAAAACGCCAAAATCTCCACTAATAATTCTCTTTTCTTTCTCCTATTCAATATGCCGAGAACACTTCTCGGCATATTAGAATTTACAGAGATATGACGATAATTTGAAGAAACAGGGTTTTGGTCGTTAAATTCAAATAAATCGTGGATCATACGAAAATAATCTTTATTATCAATAAAAAGTTTAAATCCCTCTATTGTCCGAATTACAATGTGATATATTTCTCTGTTTACTAAATGCGGTCTTTTAATAGGCATCTTATTTTTATAATACTACAAAATAATTCTGCCGAGAAGTGTTCTCGGCATATTATATCACTATCAGAAGAAAATCAACTATTTATTATTCGCGAAATGATTTCAAAACCGACAAACAAACCATAAACCATTAGAAGTATTACGGCTTCCCCGGAAGTAATTTTTTTTCCGCTTTTAATAAAAAGCAGAAATAAAAAAGTGGCAATAACCAAGAAAATAAAAAGAGGAGAAAAATCTGAAAATAAAAGAATTTTAATCGGCGAAATAACTGCGATAAGTCCCAGACCAAACGTTGAGAGAACAATAACGTTTCCGATAATACCGCCTAAAGCCAGCCAATCGTTTTGCTTTTTGGCTGCCGTGATTATAAAGAAAAGTTCGGGCAGAGATGTCCCAATCGCCACGATAAGAACGCCAAAAATAACAATGGGAAAATTAAAAAAATTGGCGAAAAAAATAGAGGATTGAACAATCCAATGCCCGGCTAAAATTAAAAGAGGAATCCCCAATAATACAGACCCGGTATTCCTAAACAAAAGAGAAATGGGCCGTCTAATTCTTTCTTTTTCCTCATAAACCTGTTCAAAAATTCGCCTTTTTGAAAAAAGCCATCCGCTATAAAGAAAAAACACTGTTAAAAGAACTACTCCGTCTCCCCGACTTAAATCTCCGTCTATGATAAGCATTATAGGCAAAATGGCTGAAAAAACCAAAAAAAAGGAAGATTGTTGAACAACCCTGCTTTCGGCCCGGAGCCCTTTACTGACAACAGCGGATAGGCCGGCAATAAGAGTCAGGGTAATCAAACTATTTCCCAGCACGTCGCCGAAAAATAGTTCGGAAACATTTTCTACGGTTGAAAAAAAACCGATAACCAAATTGGGAATACTTGCCGCCATCACTAAAATAAAGTAAACAAGAACAAATTCGCGCCACTGAAAAAAACGAGCAAAGAAAGTTAAACTATTAACAATCCAACGGGCAGAAAAACCCATCGCAATAAACGAAACCGCAAAAAGAAAAATATAATAAATCATTTAAGAAAATATATTATTTGATAAATAATTCCTCCTAAAAGTATCAAGAATAAAGGATATATTAATAAACTTTTAACCTTTAATTTCCTGTACATCAATAAAATCAATATTCCGTCAATTCCCAGCATTACGGCTCCGATAAAAGATATCACTGGAATAAAACGATTCAAACCAATTAAAAATAAAATTAAGGGCAAAAAACAGGTAATAAGCCAAGCAATATTTTTATTTATTTTTAAATCGTACCAGAAAACTTTTTTTAAGGTAAGACCCAAGGCAATAAAAGAAGTAAAGGTTGTCAGAAGACCAAAAAGGAGGGCTAAGGAAACAATGCCGTTGCCCAAAATATTTTTTAAGCCGGTTAGGGCTGATTCGGTTGTCTGGAGTCCCCTAATACCGAGAATAAGATAAATAAAAAATAGATAAACAATTATAGGAATCAAAATTGAGATAACAATAATCTTGTTAAAAACTTTTTTTCTATTTTCAAATATTGGCATCTGCCCATTCGCATTCGGGCTTTTCGCATACAACATTTCTTCAACCTCTGGAATTAAAGCCGCACCCCAAAGAGAAAATAGAACTATTCCATAAGGGAGAAAGAAATTTTCAACTTCTAATTTCCAGCTCCCAATGAATAAATTGAAAATTTCAATTTGAGAGAACCCTCTTAAAAATATTGCCAATAAAATTATAAAAAACAAAATTAATCCCCAGAATTCCACTTTGGCAACGGCTTTGATACCAAAAAAAATCAAACCGGCTCCGATAATAAAATATAAAAGAGTATAAATTAAATAATTGCCGCCGAAAATCGGCGAAAGCAATTCGCTAAAAAACCCTCCGCCAATAATCAAATAAGCTAAAATCGCGCCGAAAAGACCGATAA
>VGKE01000081.1 GCA_016867195.1 Candidatus Nealsoniibacteriota bacterium
AATCGCTTTATGAGACAATGGGGGAATCTTTTTTAATCCCGGGAATCTCTTCAAAAACAAAAGAAAAAATCGCCTTTATCTTAGGCATAATTAAAAAGCACAGTATTTTAATAAGAGAAAAATCCGTTTCAGAGTTACTGGTTGCTTTTTTAGAAGAAACAGGATATTTAAAATACATCATCAAAAAAGGAGGCAAAGAACAACTTGATTTGCTTAATCAGTTCTATAAAAGAATTAAAAATTTTGAGAGCGCCGCTTTAGAGCCGAGTTTGAACAATTTTATGCAGGAAATAAATCTTGAAATAGAGTCCGGCGAACAGGGAAAACTTGAATTTGATCCTGAGCAAGGTCCGGATATGGTTAAGGTAATGACCATTCACGGAGCCAAGGGTCTGGAATTTAAATATGTTTTTTTGGTTAATATGGTGGACAAAAGATTTCCGACAATTACGAGAAAGGAATTAATTGAGTTGCCTGAGGATTTGATTAAAGATATAAAACCATCAGGAGACGTTCATCTGCAGGAAGAGAGGCGTCTTTGCTATGTGGCTATTACCAGGGCTAAAAACGGCATTTTTTTCACTTCGGCCCAGGATTACGGCGGACAGAGAAAAAAGAAATTATCCAGATTTATGATTGAAATGGGATATAAAGACAAGGCGCAAGACGAAAAGTTAAAAACCCAAAACCAATTATTTAAAAAAGGGCCTAAAATTCTGATTCCCAAAAATAAAATTTTACCAGGTTATTTGCCCGGGCATTTTTCTTTTTCTCAATTAGCGGCTTTTGCCAAATGCCCATTGCAGTACAAGTTTGCTTTTGTTTTAAGGGTTCCGGCAAAAGGCAAGGCGGTGTTTTCTTTTGGCAAAACAATGCATAACACTCTTTATAATTTTTTAAAACAGGCGAACCAGAGTAAAGAAAATAAACAGGATAATCTGTTCGCCACCTCTTTTGCAGAAGAGGTGAATTCCGCTGGAAGTGAAACTGCTTCAAGACGGGAAATTATAAATCTTAACGATTTAGTTGAAATATACGAGAAAAATTGGATTGACGAATGGTATGAAAATAAAAAACAAAAAGAAGAATATTATAAACTTGGCCGGAAAATAGTTAAAGATTTTTATAATGAATTTTCAAAAAATCCCCCCAGGGTCTTAAAAATAAACGAGATTCTCGCCCTTGAAATGCCATTTAAACTGAAAATAGGGGAGCATACTCTATACGGCGTAGTGGACAGAATTGACGAAAAGGAAGGAGGGGCGGTAATTATTGACTATAAAACAGGTAATTTTAAAAGTAAGCTGTCTTTAGATGATAAGGAGCAGTTGTTGATTTATCAACTCGCGGCTGAAGAAATATTCAGGGTTGAGCCAAAAGAACTGATTTATTACTACTTAAACGATAATAAAAAAGTGTCTTTTCTCGGCACGGAAAATGAAAAAGAACAACTCAAAGAAAAAATAATTCAGGAAATTGAGGAAATTAAAAAGAGTGATTTTAAGCCCTGCCCGGGCTGGCAGTGCGGTTTTTGCGATTTTAAAGATATCTGCGACTGGGCAGAAAGATGATTTTCAAAATGAACAAAATTAAACGGCAGCCATCATTAAAACAGGGGGTTTATAATATAGTTAAGAGTATTCCCTGGGGAAAAACTTTTAGTTATAAGGATGTGGCTGAAATGGTTGGAAGGCCGAAGGCCTGGAGAGCCATTGGAAATATTTTGAACAAAAATAACGACCCGAGCATTCCCTGTCACAGAGTTATAAGGTCAGACGGCTCGCTCGGGGGGTATAAAGACGGGACAAAAAAGAAAAAAGAAATTTTAGAAAAAGAAAAAAACGAAAATGACCCTGTGTAAAATTCGTGCGATCGCACGAATTTTACACAGGGTCGCCAAGGGAGCAGATTTTTGTTATAATGAAAAAATAGTCAATGAGGAGATAATTAAGAAGAGAATTAATTATGGAGTGTAAGCAAAAAGAAAATTTAGATGGTTGTCTCTGTACCTATCCCGGCTGTCCGCGCAAAGGAATTTGCTGCGAGTGCCTGAAACATCATCTGGCAAATAACGAACTGCCGGCCTGTTATTTTTCCAAAGAAGCCGAGGAAACATATGACAGGTCAATTCAAAATTTTATCAAAGCAAGGGGAATAAAATTAGACAATGAGAGAGCCAAAAAATAACAATAAATATCCTCCGGAAACGGCTGGCCGAAGAATCGTTGCTAATGTTCCGACAGTTCTGCCCGAAGAAAGAATATTAGATATCCGACAAAAACTTTTTGAAAAAGCCCAGGATTTTGAAACCTTAAATTATGTTTATGTTGTTGACCGAGATAAAAAATTAGTTGGGGTTTTTTCTATAAAAGAGGTCTTTCAGAAACCGGAAGAAACTAAGATTAATGATCTGATGTCAAGAGATATTATTAAAGTTCGCCCCCATACTGACCAGGAAAAAGTAGTAATTTTGGCTTTAAAACACAATCTCAAAGCAATCCCGGTGGTGGATAAAGAAAATATTTTTTTGGGAGTGGTCCCTTCAGATGTTATTTTAGAGATTTTACACTTAGAGGATGTTGAAGATATCTTGCGCTCGGCTGGAATTTCCAAATATGATTCTTTTTCGTCTAAAATTTTTCAGGCCTCTCCCGGGCTTTTAACAAAATTAAGATTGCCTTGGTTGATTTTAGGTCTTTTTGGCGGCCTTTTCGCCGCTCAAATAGTGAGTTTTTTTGAGGATTCTTTAAGGGTTCATTTCATTTTAACCGCTTTTATTCCTTTAATTGTTTATATGGCAGACGCGGTTGGCACTCAGACAGAAACCCTATTTATTAGAAGTTTGGTTTATCAGATGAATTTAAAAAGTTATTTTTTAAAAGAAATCAAAGTTAGCTTCGCTATCGCTTTAATATTGGGGGGGTTGCTTG
>VGKE01000082.1 GCA_016867195.1 Candidatus Nealsoniibacteriota bacterium
AGGGGATTAAGACCGAAAATTTAGATTATTATCTAAATTTAATCAAGGAAAACTGCCAATTCAAAAAAAGAAGCGAAGTAGAGGGCGACCCCTCCTGGCAGCAAGTAATTCCATACATTCTTTTTAGTTATAAAGACAAATATTTTTTTTACAAATATTTAGAAAAAGCCGGAGAAAAGAGATTGGTTAATAGTTATCAATTGGGCGTTGGGGGCCATATCAATTTGATTGATGGAAATTCTATAGAAAAAGCCGCTATGAGAGAGTGGCGGGAAGAGGTTAATTTTGAAGGCCGGATACTAAACAAAAAAATTGTAGGCGTTTTGAATGACAGTTCAAATCCCGTGGAAGAGGTTCATCTGGGAGTGATTTATCATTTTATAGGGGACAGTCCGAAAATATCTGTTAGAGAAACAGATAAAATGGAAGGCGAGCTGGCTGACTTAAAAGAAATAAGCAGAATTATTAAAAACGTAAAAGGCGTCTGGGCCGAAATAGTTTATAAAGAATATCTGTCAAAAATCTCACGGTCGTGAGATTTTTGGATAGGTGAATTTAGGTGATTGCGAGAAATATCTTTTTATGCTATACAATAATATCGTTTTAAATATCGTCTGAAAAATAAAATGAATCTTGAAAATTTGAAAAGGCAAAAATATGAGCGGCGACGAATCCTTGATTGAATTGGCTGGAGACGAAGGCGATAACGAGGAAGAAACCATACCCTCTCTTATTGAAGGAATAAAGAGGGGGGTGGAAGAAATTAAGGGGGCGCTGGAGGGGTTGCTCTAAAATTGGGGAGGAAAGCGAATGCCCACATTACATCTAATGGGTGCGGGCTTTTTTTGTTTGGCCGGTTGTGATATATTTAAATATATGGTTAAGAATAATCATAAGGGAAAATTAATTGTCCTGGAGGGGTTGGATGGGTCGGGCAAGTCAACCCAGTGTAAGTTATTAATTAAAGGCCTGAAAAAAGAGGGATATAAAGTAGAGACAATTGATTTTCCCCGGCACGGCGAGAAACCGGCCTGGCTGGTTGACGAATATTTAAGAGGCAGATACGGCACGGCCAAAGAAGTCGGTCCTTATCGCGCCTCTATTTTTTATGCCTTAGACAGATACGATGCCGGTTCCCAGATAAGAAAATGGTTAAAAGAAGGAAAAATAGTTATTGCTGACAGATATTCCGCTTCAAATATCGGCCATCAGGGGGGGAAGATAAAAAACAGAAAAGAAAGAAAAAGATATTTTGACTGGCTTTATAATTTAGAATACGAAATATTAAATATTCCCAAGCCCGACTATAATTTTATTCTTAAAACCTCGCCTGAATTTTCTTTAAGGTTGGCTAATAAAATAACCGACAAAGAAAAACAAGCCAGAAGAAGGGTTTATTTAGACAAAAGCGAGAAAAAAGATATTCACGAAAAAGATAAAAAACACCTACAAGAGGCATTAAGGTCATATTTGCACGCTGCCAGAGAATTTCCGGAAGATTTTAAAATTATTGAGTGTTTAGAAAAAGGAAAATTATTATCTCCGGAGACAATCCACCAGAAAATTTGGAAGATAATAAAAAATATTTTATAACCGGTTTCTGCCGCTAATATATAACTATGAAATACCAACCAATTATTGGATTAGAAATCCATATTGAACTAAAAACCGATTCCAAAATGTTTTGTTCCTGTAAAAATGACCCGGATGAGAAACGGCCAAATTTTAATATTTGTCCCATTTGTTTGGGACATCCCGGCACCCTCCCGGTTATAAACAAAGAGGCGGTCAGGAAGGTAATAAAAACCGGCCTATCCCTGAATTGTAAAATTCCCAAAAAGTCAAAATTTGACAGGAAAAACTATTTTTATCCGGACCTTCCAAAGGGTTATCAGATTTCTCAGTACGATATGCCTTTTTGTAAAGAAGGATATCTAGAGTTAGCGGAGGTCCGACCTCCGCTAATTAGCGGAGGTCGGACCTCCCAAAAGTTTAAGAAAATTCGTATTGCTCGCGTTCACCTTGAGGAAGACACCGGAAGATTAGTTCATGAAGATAAGAATTCTTTAGTTGATTTTAACCGAGCCGGCATTCCTCTAATGGAATTGGTAACTGAGCCAGATATAACCTCGGCTAAAGAAGCAAGGAAATTTGCCGAAGAATTTCAATTGATTTTAAGATATCTTGATGTTTCTAATGCTGATATGGAGAAAGGACAGATGAGAGTGGAAGTAAATATTAGTTTACTTCCAGTCAAATCCCAAATTCCAAATAAACTCGGGACAAAAGTGGAGATTAAGAATCTAAATTCGTTTAGAAACGTGGAAAAAGCGATTGAATATGAAATAAAAAGACAGACAGGGGTTTTAAATAAAAGAAAGAAAATCATTCAAGAAACAAGAGGTTGGGATGATGTAAAAGGGGTGACGGTTAGTCAAAGGAAAAAAGAAGAAGCCCATGATTACAGATATTTTCCAGAGCCGGATTTGCCGACTCTTCACCTTGATGAAGATTTTGTTAACAGCGCCAGGATGGGAATTCCCGAAACTCCTTCTCAAAAAAGAAAAAGGTTTGTCAGGGAATATGGCTTGGAATTAAAAGATATTGAAATTTTTGTCAACAATAAATATCTCGGCGATTATTTTGAGAAAACAATGTCAGAGTTAGCTAACTGGATTAAAGAAGGGGACTTAAAAAAAGCCCCGTCAAAGCAAGAATTTTTAAAATTGACCAATTTGGCTGTAAATTATATTGTTACTGATTTTTGGTCTTTATTTGATAAGGTCTCAATAGAAGAATTGGAACAGAAAATCAAACCGGAAAATT
>VGKE01000083.1 GCA_016867195.1 Candidatus Nealsoniibacteriota bacterium
AGTATTTTTTCTCTTTTCTTTTTCTCTTTTGGTGAAACATTATCTTTTAATTTAAAAGCAGCAGTACCGGCTCTTGGAGAATATTTGTTTATATATGCCATATCGTATTTTATTTCTTCAAAGAGTTTTTTTGTGTTATTGAAATGTTTTTCAGTTTCTCCGGGAAAGCCGACAATAAAATCAGCCGAAAGGCAGATATCGGGAATTTCTTTTTTGAGCTTTTTAACAATTTTTTTATATCTCTCTATTTTATAAGGGCGGTTCATTTTTCTAAGCACTTCATCATCTCCAGATTGGACCGGAAGATTGAGATAGGGAGTAACTTTTTTGCAGTCCTTCATTATTTTAATCAAGTCGTCTGAAAAGTCCTTTGGATGAGAAGAAGTAAATCTTATCCAGAATTTCCCTGGAATATCATTTACTAATTTAAGCAATTTCGGAAAGTTAATTTCTACGTTGTTCCGCGTTCCGCCGAAGGCGGGCTTCTGCGTAGTCTCGCGCTGAACTCCGTAGGAGTTTACGTTTTGTCCCAGAAGCCAAATTTCTTTAGCCCCTCTTTTTACTAAATTTTTAACTTCGCAAATGATTTCTTTTGCCGGTCTTGATATTTCTCTGCCTCTGGTATAGGGGACAACG
This sequence comes from Candidatus Nealsoniibacteriota bacterium, assembly GCA_016867195.1. Classification (GTDB taxonomy): domain Bacteria; phylum Patescibacteriota; class Minisyncoccia; order Minisyncoccales; family GWA2-38-27; genus VGKE01. The sequence goes on from VGKE01000083.1 coordinate 637, forward strand.
CAATAGGAGCAAAAATTATTACAACCGGTCATTATCGGCACGAGAGCAGAAAATTCATTAAAATGTCTTTGTTTAATCTTAAAATAATTCTTATTATCAACGGACCCGTGGACTAGTCCACGGGTCTGGAGTATTTTGGGCCATTGATTTAAGTTTTTTATAGGCAGGATATGGTCAATTTTTTTTTCAAAAAGTTTCTCATCTTTTTTTAAAAAGCAGCCGGTTAAAACGGTTTTTTTATTTTTTATTTTTGGCAAAAGTCCGTAGATTCTATCTACGGCCGACTGCCTGACCGAGCACATATTAACCATAACTAAATCCGCCTGCTCTAAGTTTTTAGCGGGTTTTAATTTCATATTTTCCAAAATAGAGGCAATTCTCTCCGAGTCAGAAATATTCATCTGGCAGCCAAACGTGATGATATGGTATTTCATTAATGAATTTCTTCTTTTTTTTCTTTTAGGAAAAATCTCCATTGCTCTAAAAACTCCACAAAAACCAGAAAAGGCATATCAATCAAAGCGTTAAAAAAAGCGGCTATGGCATTATATTTTTTCCATTTATTAGAAAACCAGCGGCCGACACTGGCAACCGGTAAAGATAAAATATCAAATAAAAATCCTGAAAGTTTTGTTTTCTTTTCTTCTACGTTTAATTCTTCCCCCTTTTTTCTTATTGCCAATCCGGCGAAGGTGATTAAAGAAACAAAGATAATATTAATAACCACCGATGTGGGCGGAAATTTCGCCAATTTAAAAATCCAATAGATAAATCCAAAAGAGATAATAGCTCCAAGAAAATATATAAGGGCGATAATTGACCTTATTATAACCCCTCTTTTTTTAGGAATTTTTATTTCATAACTATCAATTTTTTTTCGTTCATAAATAATTTTTATTGTTTCCATTGTCACTAATTCAAGGTTATTTTTTGAGGGCTTTTTTATTGTCATTGTTAAAAGAATCATTAAGAGTGTTGGTCCTAATATATCTACGGCAATTGTAATCGGCATAAATTCGCCGGTAATTAGTTTGGCAAGGGGTATTTCCAGAAGAACAAGAGAAAGACTATTAGCCAGAAGAATAGAGAGCGTTGAGTAGAAACCGGCGCGCATTATACGACTTTTTATGGTGGATAATCTTTTGCCGTAAAATTTTTTAACCAGACCTTCCATAATTTCCGGTTGAGATATTTTTCCAAAAATCTCTTTCGGATTTTCTTCGCTTAGTATATCTCCCAGGATTAGATAGGGAGTATCGTATTTTTCGCAAACAACATAGAATTTTTTCCCAAGAGGATGGTTTAAGTGGTTCTCAACGGTCTCCCATATTTCATAGATATTTTTTGAGATTTTAGAAAATTCTTCGGATTTAGCAACGTTCCATTGCGGGTATTGATATTTTATAAGATTATAACTAATAATAGGTCTGTCTAACTTAAAAAGGGCTTGTTGGACAGCGATATAGATCTGGATGTTTTTTTCCTGCTCGCCTATTTGTTCGCTGGCAATAATTCCTTCGTTAAGAGTGATTCTTTCTTTCATTAAATCAAACATATAGTTAATTAAAGCGTTTTCCTTTCTGGGGGGAGATAGAATTTCTTCTATTTCGCAGGCGGCAATTTCCAGAAGCCAATTATAGAATTGCAGTTTTTCTCTCCCGCTTTTAGCCGGGGGACTATTTTTAAAAATAAAGCCATATTTATCAATTGTATCTTTAACCTCGGTTATTTTTGATTCTTCAATTCTATCGTTCGGAAAGTGTCCGCCTCGAATTAGTTCTAAAACCAGGGGCTCGGCGATTGACAGATCATTGAATTCTAAATTTACAAATCTTCTTTTCAGTTTTCGCATAATCGCCGATCGCCTCATTAGATGCTCTTCTTTCCAATCAACAATTGTTCTAATTTTTTCGTAAAAAGCAGCCACCTTTGAGGCAACTTCATCTACGTGAATAGTTGAAACGCCCCCTCTCGGTTGTAAAGATTGGTGCCATTGCTGATATCGGGATATTAATTTTTGCGTTGGTTGAGAAAGTTGAGCCATAGTTTTACCGAGACCGGGTCTCTGTAAACCCTATCTTTTTTTCTATGAATTTTTTTATCTTCATCTTTCCTATATCTCCCTTTTTTCTTTCTCTGACACTTACGGTTTTGCTTTTTACTTCTTTTTTTCCAATAATAAAAGAGTA
>VGKE01000084.1 GCA_016867195.1 Candidatus Nealsoniibacteriota bacterium
CCCCTGCTCCGCGAGGATTTATGTTTTCTTCAAAAGTCCAATTCGATGGATATTTAAACTCAATGCCAATCTCCTCGTTTCTTTATGTCATCCAGTCCTCCGTCGCTAAAGCTTTGGCGGACAAGTCGGCAACTGAAACGTCCTGCATCTGCGGCTCTGCAGGTTGCCACAGAAACACATAAGCCAAAATGCCCCCGCCGATAATAACGGCGATTACGGCGACAATGGCAATTGCGATAACCGGAGAAACGCCCTTGCTCAAAAACTCTTTTATCTTTTGCATAATTTATTATTTATTTTGTTTATTGCTTTATCAATATAAAAGGCGATATAGAAAATGGTTCCGATTATAAGCAAGAATATTCCTAAATCGCCGATTAAAACCCCCAAACTTAGCAAAGTTTGAGTTAGGGTTGGAAAATAATCGCAGTTATTGAAAACTATCCCTTCAATTTCTATTGGGCAGGGGTAAAGCTTTTCTTTGGCGAAATTGGAAGACAGTCCGATAATTAAGAGAATTATGCCAGCTAAAGTTATGAAGAATCTAAATTTTTTCATATTTTTATATGTTTAGATTTACCTTATACACTCCGCATTTTTTAACGATTCCAAGAAATCTTTGAGCCAATTCTTTTCAAGGTTTAAAATAGGGCTATATCCGTATCCTTCAAACCTATCTTCCCAACGGTTGTTTTGATAACTTTTGTTATCTTTCCAAAACCAAAGATCTCTTCTGTCTGGGTATTCTCAAAAGCCACAACATCGCCTTTCTTAAATTTATGGTCCCTGAGCCGCCAAGTACTTATTTTCCCCTTAAAAACCTGTGGCACAACGCTTTCATGAAATCCCATTTTTAAAGACTTCATAGTTGTTATTTCTCAATAAATTTACTTGTAATGAGTAAACCGAACTATTGAAGGATTAATTTTTCGACTTTTTGGTTAAAAATAAACTCGCCTTTTTATCTCGGTCTCTCCACTCGTCCAACCATAAAGCGCACTGTCTCATTCATATTAATTGGTTCAACTGAAATATCGGGGTAGCGATTTTGAAAAACCCTGAAAATCTCATCGGCAAATGCCTGTCCGACATTAGGCACTCGGTCAAAATCCAAAACAATTTTTTTAAATTTTTCAAGCCCAACCAAAATTCGGCGCGCCTGAGAACGCGATATGTAGATAGTGCCCATAGTAAATAAGCGAACCTTTACTTCGGTTTTATCAAAAGCATAACTTCCCGGCCTTGATTGATGCTTTTTGAAAATGTCGTTTAAATGCCGCTTGCTTTCACGACTAATCGTAAAAACCACACGCGTGCCGCGTTTCACCTTCTTATCTTCCTGAAAAAAAATATCAGGCATAATATTATCAACAACCATTCTGTAGCCAAAACTTTCGAGCACGAAACGATCCGCTGCTTTTGCTGTGAAGAAAATACCTTCTCCCGTATGCGCTTTCGGATCGGTGGTAATTTTACCCTTGAGTAAATCCTGCATCGCTTCCAGTTCCGAATCAAGTTTTCTCTGCCGCATCACATTTCTAAATACGCCAATGCCAAAATCGTCTACCACAAATCTGATTATGTTGTTACTCTCCATCTGTGCCTCAATATTTTTTGACCGCGAATGTTCAATGGCGTTGTTGAGCATTTCTGAAAATGAGTAGCGCACAATGCTCCGAATATTCTCAGGGGCGGTTTGGAAAGCCGGAAAAACGGAAACCAAATCGTCAAAAACCTCGTGTTCTTTTATATTTTTATTAACAAATCGACGCTTCGTTGCTTTTGGACCTATTTCGTCAATCAGTTCCGGCAAGGTGTAAAAAGCGGCCCGGGTTGAACCGAATTTCACTATCTCGCCTGCATTAACCATAGCGCGTAAAATCTGGCTAGCGTACTGACGGCTAAAACCAAAATACCTGGCTATTTTTACCGAGGTAGCCCGTTTTTTAGTTCTTATAAATTCCTTAATTACTTGCTTCCTATCCATATAACACCAGTATATTCTTTCTTTAAATAATTGTCAAGTATTTAAATAAAATTGTAAACTATATTGTAAACTGCCCATTGATTTTATCACTTTAAACAAAAATAAATCACCCGGGTGATTTATTTTTTTATTTTATGCTTAGTAACGCCTTATGGTTGTAAAATGTCTTCGGTGCGGCCGTTGATGGAAATAACGACCTCGGCAACGGTTGGAAATTGCAAAAGAGTTTCGGTAATTTGAGCCCTGATGGCTGCTACTCGGCAAGAGCCGCCAACCTGAAATTCTAACTGCTCTTCAAAATCAACTTTAGCTATTCCTTCCTCAATGATTAATTTTTTGATTCTCGCCCCGGGGTTTATATTTGAAACAAAGCCCTGATTAATTTCTGCCCGAGTCGCCCCCCTTAAAAGAGCTTCCAGAGCCGCCTTGGCAACCGCTACGGTCTTTGGCACCCGCCTTTCAACCGCTATAGTTTTTGAGCAGTCAAAATACGGTTCATCAACAAACCGTGAATCGCTCAAAAATATTTCTACGGTCATAAACTCTTGCGGCATTTCAGGCATCTCTTTGAAACAAACCGGGATTATTAATTCGTCGGCGTATTCGGGTAATCCGGAAGGATTGTCTTTTTCTAAAACTAATCTGCCTTTCGGAGTAGAGGGGGCAGCAAAAAGGAGGGTAGCTGTAAACTCTACAAAATCCTCTGTCATCCAGCTATCCAAGGCCTGAGCCGGTGTTATACCTAAGAGGAAACCATTGTCGTCAAAAAGTTTAACCGGGAAATCGGCTT
>VGKE01000085.1 GCA_016867195.1 Candidatus Nealsoniibacteriota bacterium
ACGAAAATGTAAAATGGTAAGTTAGCAACTACCGAGAACTGTTCTCGGCAATATTGCCGAGAACAGTTCTCGGTTGGTTTTAGAATGTAAATAACGCGGTGAATTCTTACATTTAATCATATGGAAGAACGTTTAGAAAAAATTGAGAAATTACTCATTGCCGACCATCGCAGGAGAATAGAGAGATTAGAAATTGAAGTAAAAGATCTAAGAGAACTTTTAGCCGTAGGATGAATAGACAGTTTTATTTTTGGCAGAATTTTTTAAGAAAGTTGCTTTCTTTTTTATTTTAGAAAACTATGTTATACTTAATTTGTCGCTAAGCCACGCGAAACAACACGCTAAACCACGCAAAAATTAATTATTCAACGCTTTCATGTTAACAACAGATAAAAAAACAAAAATTATTGAGAAGACCAGAATTCACAAGACAGATACCGGGTCCGCCGAAGTTCAGATTGCCTTGCTTTCAGAGGAGATTAAACACTTGCTCCCCCATTTAAAAAAACACCCAAAGGATTTCCATTCCAAAAGAGGGCTTTTAAAAATGGTTTCCAAGAGAAGAAAGTTTTTGGAGCAATTGAAAAAAGAGGATGAAAAGAGATATAATAAAATAGTGAGAGAGATAGGACTTAAAAAATAATTTTCAATTTTCAATAGTCAATTTTCAAGCAATTTTCAATGAATTTTCAATTTTTAAATTGATAATTTAATAATTGAAAATTGATAATTTTCGCTTTATGGTCATAAAACATAGCGGACAACGTGTAGGGGTGTTAATTGATGTCCAGAATCTCTATCATTCAGCCAAGAATTTATACAACGCCAGGGTGAACTTTGGCGAGATTTTGAAATTAGCGGTTTCGGAAAGAAATTTAATCCGGGTTTTCGCCTATGTGGTTAGGACAAAAACCGGTGAGGAAAAAGCGTTTTTCGACGCCTTGATTAAATTAGGGATTGAAACAAGGATAAAGGACTTGCAGGAATTTTATGGGGGGCAGAAAAAAGCTGATTGGGACGTGGGAATTGTTATAGATGCGATTAGAATGACGCCGAGCGTAGATGCTCTGGTTCTTGTTTCCGGCGACGGCGATTTTATTTCTCTAGTTGAATATTTAAAAAATCAGGGCAAAAGAGTAGAAGTAATTGCCTTTGGCAGATCTGCCTCGGGTCATTTAAGAGATATAGCCGACGAGTTTATTGATTTAGAGGGGAGTCCAAAGAGATATTTGCTCAAGAAATGAAATCAGCGAATAACGAATTTTTTACGAATAAACGAATAACGAATTTTATATTCGTAAATTCGCAACTGATTCGTTATTCAATGATTTATGAAATTTAACTTTAAATTAGGCGGTCAAAATTTAGAAGTAGAAATAAATGATATGGCTGAACAGGCAAACGGAAGCGCTTTAGTGCGTTACGGCGATACTCTGATTTTAGCCACAGCCGTGATGGCTAAGGAAGACCGAGCCAATCTCGGTTTTTTTCCTCTAACCGTCGAATATCAGGAAAGATATTATGCAGCAGGTAAAATTAAAGGGCCCCGTTATATTAAAAGAGAGGGTCGGCCTTCTGATGAAGCGATTTGCAATGCCCGACTTATTGATAGAACTATTCGTCCAAGATTCCCTAAAGAATTAGCCCGAGAGGTTCAGGTTATTATTACTGTTCTTTCCTGGGATGGTCAAAACGATCCTGATATTGTTGGCTTAATAGCCTCTTCTCTCGCCCTGTCCGTTTCAAATATTCCCTGGCAGGGACCGGTTGGCGCGGTTCGGGTTTGCCAGAAAGATGGGAAATTTTTTCTTAATCCAAGCTACGAAGAAAGAGATGGCTCCGGAGCAGATATTATTTTTGCCGGGGTTTTGGAAGGCAGAAATAATGAAATTTTGATTAATATGATTGAAGGCGAATTGGGAGAAATAGAAGAAGGAGTAGTTTTAGACGGCCTGGATTTTGCCGATAATTCCTTTAAAGAACTTATTAATTTTCAAAAAGAGATTCAACAAAAAGTTGCCAAAGAAAAAATAACCTTGATATCGCCCGTTAAAAACGAATCTCTAGAGAGAGAAATCAAAGCTTTTTTAAAAGATAAATTAGAACAGGCATTAGAAACAAAGACCCTTGATGAATTAAAAAAGGAACTCGGTTCCTTTATCGGGGAAGAGGGTTCAAAATATACCTTGGATTTTTTTGAACAAGAGGTTGCTCGATTACTTCGCGAAAATATAATAAAATATAATAAAAGACCCGATGGCAGAAAAATAGACGAATTAAGAGAGATTGGTTGCCGGGCCGGGCTTTTACCCAGAACTCATGGATCAGGTCTTTTCTGCCGGGGCCAAACAAAAGCATTGTCTATTTTAACATTGGGCGCGCCCGGGGACCAACAATTATTAGAGGGCATGGAGATTGTTGGAAAAAAAAGATTTATGCACCACTATAATTTCCCTCCTTATTCTGTCGGCGAAGTCCAGTTTTTAAGAGGTCCGGGCAGAAGAGAAATTGGTCATGGAATGTTGGCGGAAAAGGCCTTATTGCCGTTAATTCCCAATTTTGAGGAGTTCCCTTATACAATGAGAATTGTTTCAGAGATTCTTTCATCCAACGGCTCTACTTCCATGGCTTCAGTTTCCAGTTCCTCTGTCGCCCTAATGGATGCTGGCGTGCCTTTAAAAAGGCCAGCGGCCGGTATTGCTATGGGCTTGATTGGAGGCAAGGTTTTAACAGATATTCAGGGACCGGAAGACCATTAC
>VGKE01000086.1 GCA_016867195.1 Candidatus Nealsoniibacteriota bacterium
ATACTGCAAAAAGGGTTGATTTTTTTTTATTATTTGATATCATTAAAAACATGAAGAAAGATATTCCCCGAAGTACAAATGCTTCGCATTTGATTACGGAGCAGGCATCCAAAATATTATGAAAAAGAATATCCATCCAAAATATTATCCTAAAACTAAAGTTCAATGCGCGTGCGGGAATAGTTTTACTGTTGGCTCAACCAAAGAATATTTAGAAGTTGAGATCTGCTCAAAATGTCATCCTTTTTATACGGGCAAAGAGAAATTGGTTGATACCCTAGGCCGGGTGGAAAAATTCAGAAAACGACTGGCAAAGAAAAAAAAGTAATTTTATGGAAGATTCAGTAATTATGGAAATACGAGCGGGTGCGGGAGGCCAGGAGGCCGCTCTTTTTGCCGCTGATTTATTTAGAATGTATTCTAAGTTCGCCAGTTTACAGGGCTGGAAACAGAAAACCCTGGACTCTCATCCAAGCGAGTTAGACGGTTTAAAAGAAATAATTTTTGAAATAAGAGGCGAAGACGCTTTTTCCAAAATGAAATACGAGGCCGGGGTTCATCGGGTTCAAAGAATACCAAAAACCGAAAAATCGGGCAGAATCCATACCTCCACAGCAACGGTTGCTGTTTTGCTAAAACCAAAGGCAACGGAAATTACAATAAGGCCCGATGAAATAAAAATTGACGTTTATAAATCCTCGGGTCCGGGCGGCCAATATGTCAATAAAAGAATGACAGCGGTCAGGGTCACGCATTTGCCAACCGGTTTAATTGTCAATTCCCAAAACGAGAGAAACCTGGAGCAAAATAAAAACAACGCTCTGGCAATTTTATCAGCCCGTCTTTTTGAAAAAAAAGAACGGGAACAACTGACGAAAATAGGAGGCGAAAGAAAAGCCCAGATTGGCTGGGCTATGAGAGCGGAAAAAATCAGAACCTATAACTTCCCCCAGGACCGAATAACCGACCACCGGATAAAAAAATCCTGGCATAATTTGGAGAAAATATTAGACGGGCAACTTAATGTAATGATTAAGGCCTTCCAAAGAAGGGAAAACTAAATTTTTTCTTTATTAGGGAGTAAATACTAATCTTTCACATTCTGTAGATATTGTTCCTTTATCTATAAATATCTGAAGACAGTTTGCTCGTCTCACCACGGTGCTATCATAACTTAATAATCCTGGCGCGCCAAAGTATTTTCCGGCAGCCAATCGTTCGTTTGAAGCAGCCTCAAGATCGCGTAAATAAAGTCCGGCTGCCAAGAACGAGTCGCGCACGCTCCAGGGATTTGCCGGCAAAGCCCCGGTAATTGAGGAAACTCTGTCTCTTACCAATATCCAGGTAGAAGGAATAAATTGAGCCGGCCCCATGGCCCCGCCCCATCCGTAATCAGGGCCACGACCAACATCAACCCAGCAGGAAATAGGAGTGCCAAGAGGATCCCTCCCAATTTCTTTGACAATCTGCAAAAAAGGCGGCAGGTCACGGGTCGGATGAATTCCGCGGGGAAACTGCCTTCTAGTTGAAATATGATAGGTTGCACCGGATTTCAAGTCCGCCAGATAACATTGGCCCACATTTCTGGCAAGGGCTGATTCCTGAGTAATAATTGAGAGAAGAAACGCCGGGCGCACCCCTGTTTGTTGTTGCACCCATCGGGCTATTTCAAGAGCTTCGCCAAAAGTCGGCATTTCAACTTCGGGAATACCGGCTAACTGGAATATTCTCGCCCTAATTTCGGCTGCTCGCTGTTCGGTAATATTTTTTTGTTCAACATATTGTTTATGTTGAGCTTCGCTCATACTCATTAATCTTTCTTGCTCTTTTCTAGCGGCTTCTGATTCCTGTTTTTGATAAGCCAGAGACCTGACTGTTTTTTCCAGAGTACCTTTTTCCGTATCTAAGGCCTGTTTTTGCCCCTCTAAGACTAATTTAAGATTTTTAATTTCTGTTAGAATTTCCTGATTTTTTAAATTTAACGTTTCCAGGGCCGTTAAATTATCAAAAAAATCAGATAAATTATTGCCGGAAAACAAAATTTCAATATTTGAACTCTGACCCTGTTCGTAAATTAATTGTAAAATAACGGCCAATCTAGTTCTCAAATCGTCAATTTTAAAAGACGTCTGTTCTATTGAACCCTCGGTATCCTGAATTTGAAAGCCAAGATCCTGGATGATTAAATTACTCCTTCGGATTTCAAGGTCTAATTGGTTAATTTTACCTCTCAAGGTAGTTATTTGACGCCTTAAACCCTGTATTTCGGCTTCGGTTCTGGTAATATCTTTTTCATACTGCTTGATTTTTTCTTCCAGCTCTTCCAATTCTCTTTCTAATTGAGCCCTTTCTCGCTCAGGAGTCATTTGAGAAAAAATGTAAAGACCCGGCAAAACCAAAACTGATACCATAACGAACAATATAATTATTTTAAAAATACGAGAAAACATATCTAATAACTGAATAATTATCAATTATCAATTAACTAATTTTCAATTTCTTTCTTTTTCCTTTTCCTCCTCTTGCCCTTCTTTCTCTTTTTCAACCTTCTCAACTTCTTCAACCTTCTCAACTTCTTCAACCTTCTCCTCAATCGGTTTTCCTAATTCTTCTTCTACTCTTTCCGGCGGAGTAATAACCGCAACAATCTCGTCCGGCTCTTTTTGAATTTTAACTCCCTCTGGTACTTTCAGATCTCTTATTAAAATTTCGTCTTCAAATGTTTTTAAAATTCCG
>VGKE01000087.1 GCA_016867195.1 Candidatus Nealsoniibacteriota bacterium
AATGGTAAGCTAGCAACTACCGAGAACTGTTCTCGGCAATATTGCCGAGAACAGTTCTCGGTTGGTTTTAGAATGTAAATAACGCGGTGAATTCTTACAATGAAGGCTGATTTACATGTTCATACTAATTTTTCCTATGACGGAGTTTCTTCGCCCCAAGAAGTAGTTAGGGCGGCTTTGGAAAAAGGAATTGAATGCCTCTGTATAACAGACCACAATGAAATTAGAGGCGCCGTTCAGGCGATGAAGTTTAGCTACGATAAAAATATTTTAATTGTGCCCGGAATTGAAATATTAAGTTCCTCGGGCGATATTTTAGGCATAAATGTAAAAAAGGTTATTCCCGACAGACTTTCAGCCAAAGAGACAATAAAAGAGATTAGAAGACAGGGAGGCATCGCGGTAATTCCTCATCCTTTCGGAAAGCCATTTACCAATTTTTGGGGGGGAGAAAAAGTATTAAAAAAACTTGATATTGATGCCATTGAGGCCTTTAACGCCACTGTTTTTTTCTCTAAGTCAAATATAAGGTCTTTTAATTTCGCTCAAAAGTTCAACCTTCCTTTTACCGCCGGTTCCGACGCTCATAAGGCAAAGCATATTGGCAGCGCTTATCTTGAGTTTTCCAAAAAGGTTCAATCCGTGGAAGAATTGGTTGAAGAAATATTAAAAAAAGAGGCCGTAATCAGCGGAAAGGTCTTAGGCATCAGGGAAACGTTTAAAGATAGAACCAATGCTGACGTGGCGAAAATGCTCAGATATACATTTTTGAAATTAAAAAATCATAGAAAAAATAAAATGGTATCGTAATTAGACCGCCATACTCAGTAAAAATACTATGGTATTTTTATTGAGTATTTGGGAAAAAGATATGAATAAAAATAAAATTTATTTTGATTATGCGGCCACTGCGCCGGTTGACCCTCGCGTCAAAAAAGCGATGGAACCCTTTTTTGTTAAGAAGTTCGGCAATACAATGTCTTTGCATAATTTTGGTCAGGAAGCAAAACTTGTCCTGGAGCAAAGCAGAGAAAAAATAGCCGATTTAATCAGTGCCAAGCCAAATGAGATAATTTTTACCGGTTCAGCCACTGAAAGTAATAATTGGGCGCTGAAAGGGGTCGCGGGGTCAAATTTTCACCGGATAAATATTGTAATTTCCCGGATTGAGCATCCCTGTATTATGGAGGCGGCCGGTTGGCTGGAAAAACAGGGAGTTAAAATAATTAGGGTCCCGGTTGATAAATACGGTCTGGTTAATCCCCTGGACGTTAAAAACTCCATAAATAAAGAGACGATTTTGGTTTCAATAATTCACGGTTCTAACGAAATAGGCACGATTCAGCCAATAAAAGAAATAGGAGATATCTGCAAGAACTCAGGAGTTTATTTTCATACAGACGCGGCCCAATCATTTGGTAAAATTCCAATTGACGTTAGCAGAATGAATATTGATTTATTGACAGCAAGTTCTCATAAAATTTATGGACCAAAAGGAGCCGCTTGTTTGTATATTAGAGAAGGAATAGAAATTGAGCCGCTTTTACATGGTGGGGGACAGGAAATGGGTTTGCGTTCTTCAACCGTTAATGTAGCGGCAATTGTTGGTTTTGCCAAAGCGGCCGAGATTGCCAAAAAAGAGATGAAAGAAGAAGCTCAAAGATTAACCAAATTAAGAGATAAATTAATAAAAAATATCCTTAAAATAAAAAGTGCTTATTTAACCGGTCATCCTGAGAAAAGATTAGCCAATAATGCCAGCTTCCATTTTGATTTTATTGAAGGGGAATCAATAATTTTACAACTTGACCTTCTGGGTATTGCCGTTTCTACTGGTTCGGCTTGTTCTTCTTTGAAACTAGAGCCGAATCCCGCACTTTTGGCGATTGGATTAAAACCCCAGCAAGCCCATGGCTCTTTAAGGGTTTCTTTGGGCAGGTGGACAACCGAAAAAGAAATTGATTATTTGAGCAAAGTTCTGCCCGGGATTATAAAAAAATTAAGAAAAATCTCACCATATGGCTAATGGCATTTATTCAAAAAAAGTAATAAAACATTTCCAGAATCCCCATAATTACGGAAGGATGAAAAACCCCGACGGCGTTGGGAAAGTCGGGAATATTGTCTGCGGCGATGTTCTCTGGCTTTATATTAAAGTAGATAAAAAGGAAGTAATCAAAGATATTAAATACGAAACCTTTGGCTGCGCCGCCGCTATTGCCACCAGCAGTATTATTACTGATTTGGCAAAAGGCAGGACAATTGAAGAGGCCTTAAAAATTGACAGCGGTAAATTGGTCAAATCATTGGGCGGATTGCCGCCGATAAAAGTGCATTGTTCATTGCTGGCAATTGACGCTTTGTCAGAAGCGATTTACGATTATTTATCAAAAAATAAAAAGCCAATTCCCGAGAATCTTCAAAAAACCCATTATGTAATAAAAAACAAGAAACAAGAAATAGAAGAGAGGTACAAAGAATGGATGAAGTAAAAAAAGTGCGGGGGGGCGACCCCCCCGCACTTTTTTTGGTTAGGGTTGACATTTGTTGATTATTTTTTAAGATGAAACATTCCCCTGGATAGCTCTTTACTCTCTGGTTCTTTATTTTCCTGTTAGGGGTAGGTCCTAGGTCGTCAAAAGATGACCGTACGAACTCTT
>VGKE01000088.1 GCA_016867195.1 Candidatus Nealsoniibacteriota bacterium
AAATTTAATATGGTATAATGTAAAAAAATGGCTAAACCATAATAAGATAACAATCCAATATGAACCTTCTGAAAAATGATTTACAAAATAGAATAGAAGGAAAATTAAAAAAGTTGGACAGACTCAGGCCATTGCCTTCACCGGCGGTAAAAAAATTACAGGAGCAATTTCAGATAGAAATGACCTATAACTCCAATGCTATTGAAGGCAACAGTTTAACCCTAAAAGAGACATTTTTAGTTATCAATGAGGGAATGACCATTAAGGGCAAGCCGTTAAAAGACCATTTGGAAGCGAAAAATCACCAAGAGGCCTTAGAGTATTTGTATGATTTAATTGAAAAAGGCAAAAAGCAGATAATCTCAGAGCAATTTATTCGTAATTTACACCAATTAGTAATGCAGGAAACTGGTAAAGAGTGGGCCGGCAGATATAGAAACAGCAATGTTATTATTGTCGGGGCTGACCACAAACCTCCGGAAGCAATTGATGTGCCAGACGAGATGCGTAAATTAATAAATTGGCTGCGAGAAAAGAGAAAAAAGATACCCCTTGTTGAATTAGCCGCTTTAGTTCATCACAAATTTGTTTATATTCATCCCTTTTTTGACGGGAATGGCAGGACCGCCAGATTAATAATGAATTTGTTTTTAATGCAGCAGGGCTATCCTTTAGCGATGGTTCTAAAAAATGACCGGAAAAAGTATTACCGATTTTTAAGTCAGGCAGACAAAGGAAATTTAGCCCCTTTTGTTAATTTTATTGGTCAAATGGTAGAGAGGTCATTAGACATTTATCTAAAAACATTAAGTCCTTCTTCAAAAAAAAGAGAGAAATTTCTGCCCCTATCCGAAATAAGCAAGAAAACCCCTTATTCTCAGAAATACCTTAACTTATTAGTCAGACAAGGGAAATTAGAGGCCCACAAAGAGAAAAGGAATTGGCTTACGACCATAGAGGCAGTGGAGAGATATATTAAAAATAGAAAAAGAAAACGAAAGCGTCGTTATGAACGCAAATAAAAATTTTGTACCGCTGATTAGACGTTGAATTCTACGTTGATTAGACGTTGAATTATTCAACGGTCTAACTATGGGAGATAAAAGAAAAATAGAGTTGACCCAAATTTCCCCCAATTTTCAAAAATAGTATGACAGAAATAAAAGAGATTAAAGAGACAAAAGAAATAGAGAGTTATTGCGATCATTTTTCTGGCTTAGATTTTTTCTATAGCCAGATTTACGAGAAGGCGCTTGAATTGCCGGAAGATTTTCCCTTTTTGGAAGTCGGGACCCGGGCTGGCGGAACTTCCCTTTTGTTTTTGAAAGCCATCGGCGATAGCGGCAAAAAAAACAGGTTTTTAATCACGGTTGATCCTTATGGCGCGATGTTATATCCCGGTCAGGGAGATAGTTTTGGTGAAAAATACCGCCGTAGGGCGATGAAGGCGATATCTGATTATTGTTTTTATAACGAACTAAACCATTTCCATTTTAGATTAACAAGTTTTCAATTTTACCAGGTCTGGAAGATTTCTGATTTTTGGGACAGAGAGAGAAAGATGAATAAAAAATTCGGAGTTATCTTTCTGGACGGAGACCACTCCGATGCCGTCTGTAAAAAAGAAATTCAGTTTTTCCAAAATTTTATAGTGGAAAACGGCTTATTGGTTATTGATGATAAAGATAAAGAAAATTATTATACCGATGTTTTAAAAGAAAAGCCGATTGTCAATAATAACAGGTTATTTTATAAATTATGAAAATTTTCATTAGCGGCGGAGCCGGTTTTGGCGGGAGTGGTTTGGTAAAAGAACTTTTGAAAAGAGGGCATAAAGTAGCGGTATTAGACCTAACAGCCCCAAATCACGCCGACAATTTAAAAGAGGTATTTGAAAATCCAGATTTTAAATATATCTGGAAGGCAACTTTTGATGTTCAACCAGAAGATGTTGAAGGTTACGAGGTAATCTGTGCCTTTAATGCCCAGGCAGACGTTCCAATGGGTTTTAGTTCGCCTGTCTATACGGTTTATCAGAATTCAATGGGATTGATTAATTTGCTGGAAGCCGTTAGGAAAACCGGTTGTAAAAAATTTATTTTGCCGAGCACGGGAAATGTTTTTGGCAGACCGCCGAAGATTCCCATTGATGAAACCTGTTCTCCTGTTCCGCACAATGTTTATTCTGCCTCAAAAATTTCCCAGGAGGTCTTATGCTGGGCTTACCACCGTTCTTACGGCCTGCCAGTAGTTATTTTTAGAAACGGGGCTGTTTACGGAGAAAATATGAGAAAGAATATCTTTATTTACATCTGGTTAAAGAATTTATTGGAAGGAAAGCCGATTATTGTTGAAGGCGGAGACCAGACCAGGGACCCTTGTTATGTTTCCGACACCATTGACGCCTGGTTATTGGGAGTAGAAGCGCCTGAGGAAAAAGTGGTCGGCAATATATTTCAGGTTTCCAAAGGAGAGGAATATAAAGTGGGGGAGATTGCCGAAATGTGCCTTAAATTGGTTCCGGGAGAAATTCAAATCGCTGATTATCGGCCCGGGGAAAAGGGGCAAAGAGAGTGTTTTGACATAAGCAAGGCCCGGAAGGTTTTAGGGTATAATCCAAAAGTCGGCTTAGAAAAGGGTTTATTAAGAACAAAGGACT
>VGKE01000089.1 GCA_016867195.1 Candidatus Nealsoniibacteriota bacterium
CGACCCTCGTCCAATGTTGGGGGGCGACCCCCCCACATTTTTTTCATTGATTAAACCGATTTCTCTGGCTATTGCCAAAGCGGTTTCTTTATGATCGCCGGTTTTCATAATCACCCGGATACCGGCAGTTTTTGCCCTGACAATTGATTCCTTAACCTCTGGCCTGGGAGGATCTTTCATCCCCACTACGCCGACAAAAACAAGGTTTTTAATCATCTTTTCTGATAATTTTTCTGTTTTTGAAGAAATGATTTTATAAGCCAGACCAATAACCCTTAAACCCTCTTTTGCCAAATTTGTTGTTCTTTTTAATAACTCTTTTTTTTCTTTAACTGATAATTTATCTTCTTTATTTTTTAAACCGCGGTTTGAAACGTTTAAAACGGATTCAGGGGCACCAACAATATAAAGCTCTTTCCTCTCCGGTTTCTGGGTAAGCATAGCTAAAGAAGCCCGGTATTTCAATTCCGGATTAAACGGCAAATCGTCTATTCTTTTTTCTTCTTCTAACAAAATATCTTTTTTTATTCCCGCCTTTTCTGCCAGGACAACTAAAGCGGCCTCGGTAGGGTCGCCGATAATATTATATTCCTCTCCATTATCTTTCCCTCTGATTAACCGGGCATTGTTGCATATGCCGGCAATATGAAGAAGTTTTCTCAATTGAACGTTTTCCAGAGGAAAAAAAACTTTTTCTTCTTTATGGTGAGCTTGTTGAACCGTTTGAATAAAATCACCTTCCGGCCTCCAACCCTCTCCGGAAACCGCAATATCGTCCTGGTTCAATAAAATAATCTTTTTTACGTCCATTGTGTTCTGGGTAAGGGTTCCTGTTTTATCGGTAGCAATAACGTTTGCCACACCAAGGGTCTCAGTGGCTTGGAGATTCCTGATAATAGCGTTTCTTTTAGCCATTCTGTGAGCGCCGACCGCCAGAACAATAACCAGAACTGCGGGTAATCCCTCGGGAATGCCGGAAACCAAAGAAGCCACTGTAAATCTAAGGGTCTCTTCAAATCCCAAATATTTTATTAAACCGATAATAAAAATTAAAATACTGCAGACAAAAGCAATCCCGGCCATTTGCTTTGCCAATAAATCCGTTTTAATTCTAAAATGGGTCTTCGGCGCTTTAATCTCTTTTAAACTTTCGGCAATTTTTCCTAAAATTGTATTGGAGCCAGTGGCAATAACTATTGCCTTACATTGACCAGAAGCAACAAAAGTCCCCATCCAGACCATATTTTTTCGGTCGGGCAAAGAAGTTTTTCCGGGCAAATCTCTAATATCTTTACTAATCGGCAATGACTCGCCTGTTAAAGCCGATTCCATTGTCTTAAAATTTCTAAGTTCCATTAATCTGGCGTCAGCCGGGATTCTGTCTCCCTCTTCCATTAAAATAATATCTCCGGGAACAAGCTCTCGGGCCGGAATCTTTAATAATTCGCCCCTCCTGATAACCTTGGCGAAAGAAACAACCATTTTTCTTAAGGCCGCGATTGCTTTCTCCGCTTTATACTCCTGAATAAATCCCATTACAGCATTAAACGAAAGAATGGCTAAGATTATATAAACATCAAAAATATGACCGGTAGAAAAAGAAAAAACAGCCGCGCCAATAAGCACGTATATCAACCAGGAATTAAATTGTTTCAAAAAAATAAAGGCCGGGTGAAGACCTTTTTTCTCCGGTAGTTCATTATGTCCGAATTCTTGCAAACGGTTTTCAACCTCTTCTAAAGAAAGTCCTTCAGCACGGGAAGAAAACTCTTTCAGGATTTTTTCTATCGGTTTTGAGTGAAATGAATTATTTTCCGACATTATCTTATTCTACCCTGTTAGAAATTTCATTTCAATACTTTCGAGGTCCGACCTCGGCGGAAAATGCGCTCCCAACCGGAGTTGAACCGGTGTTGCATGATTGAGAATCATGCGTCCTAACCACTAGACGATGGGAGCGAGTTCATTTTTAATTTAGCATAAATTATCTTTTCCGCCAACACCGCCAAAACATGTTGTCAATCATTTGAAATGTCGCTCTTATCTTTCAGCAAAATGTCGTTTGTTTCTATTAATTTTTAATACTCTATAATTATTCGCCAAACCATCTTAAAATAACAACGATCGTGGTAATTTTAAGATGAAATTCGTTATTGGCTAATAGTTGTCGTCTTGATAAATTGTAATCAATATTGCTACTGAAATGACATTCCGCTGAACGGTTTTATACGACATTTTAACTGAAAGCCAACAAAAACATTGACATAAATAAAATAGTATGCTATAATTTAATTATTGTTCTTTTAGGCACATTGACCCCTCAAGTGCAACGCTCAAAGTTAAAGATTGGTAATTTAATTGTGAGAACTTGCTCTTGGAAGAATACTTCTTTCGGGGTCCGGAAGCCAAGACATTTACGGGGAGTGTTGTTCATCTTGTTTATGATATCAGAGATTTGTTTATCCGAATAGTCAGAGAGTTTAGCTTTCTTGGGAA
>VGKE01000090.1 GCA_016867195.1 Candidatus Nealsoniibacteriota bacterium
TTACATTTTCGTCATTGCGAGGAGTGAAGCGACGAAGCAATCTCGTTATCTATATGTTTATGTTGGGATTGCTTCGCTGCGGCTCGCAATGACGTAGTGACTGTAAACAACGCTATTATTTCCTACATCTATTATAACTCTTTATTCTCAAAAATAAAAATTAAGGATATGTATTTCATTTCAAAAGTCCTGATAATGTTTTTGGATTCTTAATTGCGTAACCATGGGCATCATTATTGTATAAAAACTAAAACCCAGGGAACCCTGGGTTTATCATAGGATACCCAAACACATATTAGACCAAAATCTTAACTCTTTTGATATCTTATATTCAAAATTTTATAATTCGTTTTAACCGGAGAGGAAACAACGACTTCGTCACCAACGCGATGACCCAACAAGGCGCATCCAACCGGCGATTCATTGCTAATTTTACCTAAACCAGGATTGGATTCCAAAGTTCCCACAATTGTAAATTCATCTTTGACTCCGTCTATTTCCACCTCAACCGTTGACCCCAAGTTTATAGTCCCGGGTTTTTCTCTGGAAGATGTCTTAATAAGACAGGCGTTGCTTAAAACATTCTCCAGTTCAGATATCCGGCTTTCCAACAAATTCAAATCCTCCTGAAAAGAAAGATATTCAGGATTTAAGTCCTCTGATTCCCAAATTTTAGGGGCCTCTCCTCTGGTTTTTACTAAACGGAGATTCTTTAGCGTCCGGTATTCTTTTTCTATCCTTTTAAGCCCCTCTTTTGTTAAATAAAATTTTTTTTCATTGGTCATATTTTTTTATCTTATCTTTTAAGGGGCTAACCCTCTAATTAATCCTGCTTTGTTTCATTACCCTCTCTCATTGTATTCCTTCAAAAATGTTTGTCAAGGACAAAACGAACCCCGAAAAATTTTACGGGGCTCATTATCTTCCTGTCTGACGCCAGACATAATAACCTTAGTATTCCATATCAGGATTCATTGCCGGCCCTTCTTTTTTCTTCTCGGGAATTTCCCCAACCACTACTTCGGTAGTCAAAAATATGCCGGCTGCCGAGGCAGCGTTCTGAAGAGCTGAACGCACTACTTTTGTTGGGTCAACAATTCCTGATTCCATTAAATTTTCGTATTTCAATGTTTCGGCGTTAAAACCAAAATCTTTGCTTCCTTCTTTAATTTTTTGGACCACTACGGCTCCGTCTATTCCGGCATTTTGGGCAATCTGCCTAACTGGTTCTTCTAAGGCTCTCTTCAAAATATTGATTCCGGTTTTTTCTTCTCCACCGATCTTTAAGTCCTCTAATGCCGAGATTGTTCTTACTAAAGCCACGCCTCCGCCCGGCACTACTCCTTCTTCAACCGCTGCCTTGGTCGCCGAAAGAGCGTCTTCGGTTTTATGCTGTTTAGATTTTTGCTCCACTTCCGTGACCGCCCCAACTTTAATTACAGCCACTCCACCGACTAATTTGGCTAATCTTTCCTGAATTTTCTCCCGGTCAAACTCAGAATCAGAAAGAGAAAGCTCTTTCTTAATTTGATTCACCCTGGATTCAAGAGTTTCTTTTTTACCCTTGCCCTCAATAATGGTTGTATTATCTTTCGTGGCCACCACTCTTCTGGCCGAACCCAACATCTTCATCTCAATATTCTCCAACTTTAAACCTACTTCTTCGGAAATTAATTGGGCTCCGGTAACAACGGCTATATCCTGAAGCATTTCTTTTTTCCTATCCCCAAACCCAGGGGCCTTAACTGCCAGAGTATTGAAAATGCCTCGTAATTTATTAATGACCAGAGTAGCTAGGGCGTCGCCTTCTATTTCTTCGGCAATAATAACCAATTCTTT
Organism: Candidatus Nealsoniibacteriota bacterium; assembly: GCA_016867195.1. Taxonomy (GTDB): domain Bacteria; phylum Patescibacteriota; class Minisyncoccia; order Minisyncoccales; family GWA2-38-27; genus VGKE01. Next base: position 1,840 of record VGKE01000090.1, read on the forward strand.
TTTACCGCTTTGGGCTATTTTTTCCAAGATTGGAATGATTTCATTCAAGGCCGAGATTTTTCGGTCGGTTACTAAAATATAGGGGTCCTCATAAACCGCTTCCATTCTCTCGGGGCTGGTAATCATATAGGGCGAAATATAGCCCCGGTCAAATTGCAGTCCCTTGACAATTTCTTTTTCTAAGCCAAATGTTTTTGACTCTTCCACTGTAACCACTCCGTCTTTGCCGACTTCTTCCATTACGGCGGCAATTAAATCGCCGATTTCCCGGCTTTCAGCTGAAATCGTAGCCACCTGAGCCATTTCTTCTCTGGTGGTAATTTTTTTTGCCATTTCTTTCAATTCTGAGACCACTTTTTCTACACCCCTTTCAATTCCTCGCCTTAGGGCCAAGGGATTGGCTCCGGCAGCCACATTTTTAAGGCCCTGGGAAATTATTGCCTGAGCCAAAACCACGGCCGTAGTGGTGCCGTCACCGGCAATATCGTTTGTTTTATCGGCCACCTCTTTAACAACCTCGGCTCCTAAATTTTCAATTTTGTCTTCCAATTCAATCTCTTTGGCAATGGTTACTCCGTCATTGGTAATAATAGG
>VGKE01000091.1 GCA_016867195.1 Candidatus Nealsoniibacteriota bacterium
CCAACATAAACATATAGAAAACGAGATTGCTTCGTCGCTTCACTCCTCGCAATGACGAAAATGTAAAATGGTAAGTTAGCAACTACCGAGAACTGTTCTCGACAATATTGCCGAGAACAGTTCTCGGTTGGTTTTAGAATGTAAATAACGCGGTGAATTCTTACAGATTAAATTATGAGATCTGATGCTAAATTTGAATTTATTAAACCGGGCCAGATGAGGACAAGGTTTGCGCCTTCGCCAACCGGTTTTTTTCACGTCGGCAGCGCCAGAGCCGCTCTTTTTAATTATTTATTTGCCAAAAAATATCAAGGCAGCTTTATTTTAAGAATTGAAGATACGGACGTTGAGAGGTCTAAACCAGAGTTTGAACAAGACATTGTTGATTGTTTGAAATGGTTAGGCATTGAATGGGACGAGTTCTATAGACAAAGCGAAAGAAAGGATATTTATAAACATTATTTAGAAAAACTGATAGAAATCGGTAGGGCATATTATTGTTTTTGCAGCGAAGAAGAATTGGAAGCGAAAAGACAGGAGTCAATGAGTAGGGGATTGCCGACTCGTTATAACGGCAAATGCGCCTGTCTTTCCCGGGAAGAGATAAAGAAAAATTTGGCTCAGGGCAAAAAATCAGTTATAAGGTTCAAGATTCCCTCTAAGAAATCAAAATTTAATGATTTGGTGAGGGGGGAAATAGAATTTGATACCGGATTAATCGGCGATGTTTCCATTGCCAGGGATATAAATAATCCTTTATATAATCTGGCGGTTGTGGTTGATGATTTTGAGATGAAAATCAGTCATGTAATCAGAGGGGAAGATCTTTTGCCGAATACCCCAGTTCAGACTCTTTTACAGGGGGCCTTAAATTTTCCTCAGCCAGAATATGCTCACTTGCCTTTAATTTTGGGTCCTGACAGAAGCAAATTAAGTAAAAGACAGGGAGCGGTTGCTCTTAACGAATATAAAAAAGATGGCTACTTACCAGAAACACTGATTAATTTTTTGGCTTTTCTGGGCTGGAATCCGGGAAATGAAAGAGAAATTTATTCATTAAACTCTTTAATTAAAGATTTTTCAATTAAAAAAGTTCAGAAAGGCGGAGCCATTTTTAATATTAAAAGGTTGGACTATTTAAACGGATTTTATATCCGTCAAAAATCCCTGGAAAAATTAACAGGACTTTGTCTTCCGTTTTTAATTCAGGAAGGGTTGATAGAGCCCATTTTTAAAGAGAGTAAATATCCACCGGCTTACGGCGGCTCTGATATTTCCTGGGACTATAGAATTGTTGAAACCAAAAAAGAAATTAGTTTCACTTGCCTTAAAAAAATCATTCAAATATATCAGGAACGACTAAAAAAACTTTCTGAGATCGGAGAGTTAACCGATTTCTTTTTTAGAGAAAAATTAAGTTATGAAAAAAATCTTCTTTCCTGGAAAAATATGACTAATGAAGAAATAAAAAATTCGCTCACCGACTTAATTAAAATATTATCCGAAATAAAAAAAGACAGCGACTGGGAAAAAGAAAAATTAGAAAATATTTTAATGTCCGAAGCGGAAAAAGCAGGGGATAGGGGATACTTTTTTTGGCCATTTCGAGTGGCTTTGAGCGGTAAAAAGGCGTCAGCCGGGCCTTTTGAAATCGCGGAAATTTTAGGTAAAGAAGAGACCTTAAAACGTCTTAAAGACGCGTTATTTAAAGTTTCACTTTAAATAACTTTAAATAACTTTAATTTTATGAAATATCTATTTTCTTTTTTAATAATTGGTTTTCTCTTGACTCCGGTTGCTTTTTCTTTGGCCCAGGAAGTTACCAGAGCGCCGGAAACCCTGAAAGAGGCAAGAACAATAGGGGAAAGGACTTTATGGGGTTTACCCGAGATTTTTAAAGGGCTCTGGCAAGAGGTAATAGAAATTTGGAGAAAGATATTTAACTGGTTCAAAAATCTCTGGAATTTTCATATTCTCTCTTGGTTTCAAGATATTTTAGGCAGAGAAGTGGAGAAGAGGAAGCCGGAAATCCAGGAAAAATTTGAGAGAGAAAAGCAAGAAATGAGGGAAGAAATTCCCATTGTTACCAAGTCCCTCTGGCAACGTCTCAAAGAACTGATAAAATAGCAATTAAAAAGTAAATCTACGATCGTAGATTTACTTTTTAATGACTTCTAAAAACTACGATCGCCTGTTTTAGGAGTCAATGCTTGTAGAGGAACTGACATTTGACAGGGGTTAGGGGAGGGATTATTATGAATATAAGAAGGTTCGCATAATTATACTTAAGAGAATCTTTTTACAAAAGATTCTCTTAAGTAGCCGAGATTATGCAAATTTTATTTTAATTTTAATAAATAAAACTCGCATAATCTCGGCCTAGAACTTTTTACAA
>VGKE01000092.1 GCA_016867195.1 Candidatus Nealsoniibacteriota bacterium
TTACATTTTCGTCATTGCGAGGAGTGAAGCGACGAAGCAATCTCGTTATCTATATGTTTATGTTGGGATTGCTTCGCTGCGGCTCGCAATGACGTAGTGACTGTAAACAACGCTATTATTTCCTACATTTTATTTTATATGAAAAATGTTAACAAACTCAAAAACCCTTGTCAAGACCTACACTACTATCCAGGGAAGCAAGGAAAGGATTATTAAAATAAGCAACCGAGGAACAACAAAATTGGCTCCCTGTCTTCTGATGGCCAAACTAATAATAAGCCATAAAATTAGAAAACCAAAGAAAATAGTTAAAAAAATTCTCAAAATTTTTGGAAATTTATTTGCCCCGTATAAAAATATTCTATTCCTAACAGGGTCTGGCCCATTGTTTCTTTCGCCAGTGATTGAGGTCAATTTTTCCGCTTCAGCAGCAATAATTAAATTATCTTTTTCAAATTCCTCTTCTTCAACAAAATTAACAACCAATGGTTCTTGAGAAGATATCTCTTTAATTGCCTCTTCTATTATCTCTACTCTCGCTGTTAAGGCCTTTTCCGGCTCGTCCCGGGGTAAAAAAATCTCGCTATGGGACTGGGCAACTTCTCTGCCTAAAAACATTACCACAACCAAAGTGTTCCTCTCTTCCATTTTGCCCCGGGCAACGCCAATTCCAATATCAGTAAAATAACTATTCAAAATGCTTTTGGCGTGCGAAGGAGAAGCCATCCAGGCATCTCTTAAAACAATCGGGTCATTAACATCAATGGCTAAGTTCTCGCCGGCCGCAATATATTGATAGCCAACATACTCAAGCCAAAACCAAGGGGGCTCTCCCTCAGGACCAGTGTGAGAAAAATAATTCCTGGCAAGCATATCTTCGGCTTTTAATTGAGCGGCCTGGGTCAGTTTTTCATTTGTCTTAAGATGAGACAGGCCGTAACTGGCTCTTACTGGATTAATTTCCTCAATAACCAGGGTTTGAGTAATATTAGCCAAAAATTTATCTATCTGAATTTGATAAAAGACAGAACTCAAAATCAAAGCAAAAACAGCTAAAATAAAATAGCAGATAAAGGCCTCATCTTTAAAGAAAAATTTCATTTATTCCTCTAACCCTCCCCTAACCACCAACCGTTGTTTGTCTGAAAAAAGAGGGTGGCAAGTGATTAGGGTAAGGGTTGGCTCTGGAGTGTCCTTTAGGACCTCGGTGTTGCTTGGCTCTACAATCTCTGACGAAACAACTCTATAACGGTATTCTTTTCCTTGCCAAAAAACCAAAAGTAAATCGTCCTGTTCAAGTTTGTCTAAGAGATAAAGGGTTTTTTCACTGGGCGGTTTGTATTTGAAGCGATGACCAGCCAAAACCATATTTCCCCCTGAAACAGGATTAGAGCTTTCCGGCAATCTCCAGGCGCCAGCATTCAATGCTTCTTCTTCGTCTTCTCCTTCAATAATAGGTATTTTAACCCCAATTTTGGGAATAATCAATAGATTTTCTTGAAATTCAGCATCATTCTCTATTTTGACTTCATTGGCAGCAACTCCTTGAATTATAGAATTATCCGGAGAAGCGAAAAGGTGATAATCTATTAGGGGCCAGAAAAAATAAACCGCTAAGACAAGGGAACTGATTAAAAACGAACCGAAAAAGACGAATTGAATTATTCTTCTGGTAAAAAAGCCGGCTAAGCCCAGAATCCCTACTGCAAAAAGGAACAAGACAAATCCTAAAATAATTAGCCCTGAAAAACTAGTCAATCCGGTTTTTGGCAAAACGTCTCGAGGACTTGGTTCGGGAAAAATTTCTTCGGCCTTAACAATCGCTGTCCTAACCTCAATTGAAGCATAATCAGAAACCAAACTAACATTAAAGGCAGAAACCTCGGCAAGATTAGCATAGTTTCCCGGCTCAACATTTTGACCAACTTTAACCTGATAACTAATCACGACATCATAACCTGGCTTAATATCGCCTAATTGCCATTCCCGGCTGGCCAAGCCTGTCTCAATAAAAGTAAAACCATCTGGTAAAGAATCTTTTACCTTTACATTGAGAGCCGTGGCATTGCCGGTATTTTTTACGGTTATAGTGTAATTAATAACAGCGCCAGGATTAGTAAATTCTTCTTGAACTGTTTTCTTAATGCTTAAGGTTGGAAAACTAATAAAGCCGCCAAAGCCAGTTAAAACAGGTCTTGGAGGACTATCTGGCTCGGGTTCGGGCTCGGGTTCGGGCTCGGGTTCGGGCTCGGGTTGAGGACATGTAGGATATG
>VGKE01000093.1 GCA_016867195.1 Candidatus Nealsoniibacteriota bacterium
AAATTATACCAAACCAGGGCTGAAACAACAATAAAATGAAAAACATACAACATGTTAAACATCCGATGTTTAACACTTTTGAAAATTCAAAATGCCGAGAAACGTTCTCGGCATAACATTTTAGTTCAAAATACCTTCTCTCTAAGTTAATACTCCAGTTTAATTCCAAGTTTATCCGCAACTTGATGAAACCATTTTTCGTGACGGTCAATCTGATTCTTTACCATCAAATACTCGATTTTAAGACCCTCAATCGCTTTAACTAAACTATCTACTGAAATAGTAAGGGCTTGAATTAATTCCCTAAATCCATTTATATCTTTTTTAATATCCTCAATGTCTTCTTTTGTGGCAACAACCGATGTAATTTTTACAATATCTTCGCTTGTCAACATATTGTTTTATATTTATACTTTTTTTATATATAATATACGCGGCTTATTTATCGGCTTCTTTAATTTAATTATAGTTTTAAAAAAAATACTGTCAATTATGTATGCCTAATTTCCCGTTCAAGGGTGAATCGTCCCCCTTTCTTTCTTTTTTTCCTTTCTTTATTTTTAGTTTCATCTTTGCTGAGCCAAAAAAATTTTTTGTCTTTTTGCCATTTAATTACGGCATCTCTTAGAACAAGGGGAAGTACTTTTTCTACGGCAAATTTTTCTTTATTTAAAAAAAGAAATTCAATATGGTCTTCCTGGCTTTTATCTTTTATGTTTTCTGCCATAACGTTAAAAACCAAATTAATTTCATGATGTTTTTCTTTGTTTTGTTCAAATATATTTTCTATTGAGCCAATATAAGATATTTCTTTAATAGAAAGATTTAGTTCTTCTTTTAATTCTCGCGCCAAAGCGTCTTCTGCTTTCTCGCCGAATTCAACATGCCCGCCCGGAAAAAAATAATAACCGGTCTTGGTCCGGTCTTTTATGTGATGACAAAGTAAAATATTATCATCCTGAAAAATAATCCCCCTAACGCAAATCTCAAAATTATTATTTTCCATAGATTAAAAAGAAAAAGGAATTCCCTTGGTCTCATTTCGGTCCCATTTCGGTCTGATTCGCCTTTTAAATTATTCGCCGATAATTTGGAGCTGAATTTTTCTCGGTCGGGAACGGTCCAACTCAATAAATATAATATTCTGCCATTGTCCTAATTGAAGTTCTCCTTTAATTATATTAAGAGTGGCGTTAACCAATAAATGAATGGCTTTGCAATGAGAGTGACCGTTTATGCATTCCCCGGGACAAACATTCACCGTTCTCCTGGAGAAATCATCATGCTGATATTCCCGGGAAGCAGGGGAGCAGTTCTCTAAGTTTTTCTTTATATCCTCAAGCAAAAGCGGTTCGTTTTCATTGACTATTAAGCCGGCCGAGGTATGGAGAATTTGAATATTGACCAAACCGTTTTTGATTCGGCTCTCCTGAACAAATTTTCTAACCTCTTCGGTAATATCAATAAAATCAAATTCGCTCTTTGTTTGATATTTTAATGTTTTATTTGCGATTTTCATAATATTTTAAGGCGATTCTTAACCAGGGGGCGTATCTTCCGGGATTTTCTCTTAAATCCTTTTTAAGTTCTTTAATATCAACCCACTTATATTCGGCAACTTCTTTTTTATTCGGCTTGATTTCGCCGTCGTGCCTGCCGATTAAAAGCGAGCATATTTCATTCTCCGCTCCGGTGTTTTTATAATCCGCCTGATATTGAAAACGACCTAATGATTTCAACCCACAAATAAAACCGAGTTCTTTTTCCAATCTTTTTTTCCCGGCGGTAATGAAATTTTCCTCGGGTAAAAGATGGCTGGAGCAAGACGTTTCCCAAATTAGGGGCCAGAGAAACTTATTTTTGCTTCTTTTTTGGATTAATAATTCTTTTTTTGAATTAAAAATAAAAACGGTAAAAGCCCTATGAAGCATTCCTTTTCCCAGATGGGCTTTTTTCTTTTCTTCCAGGCCTATTTTCCTATTTTTCTTGTTAACCAATATTAATTTTACCATAAAATTAATCTTTATTTATTTTACCCTTTCTATCATAAAATCGGCGATTTTAGCCAGAAGCTCATTCCAATTATTTAAGGGCAATTTTTTAAGGGCCGATTTGGCTTTTTTTGTGTATTTTTCTTCTAAAAGAAACGATTTTTCTCTGGCCCTTGTATTATTTATTAGTTTTAGCGCTTTTTTAATATCTTTGCTTTTAATCTTATCTTTTTTGAAAATCGTCAAGAATTCTCTTTTTTGTTTTGGAGAAAA
>VGKE01000094.1 GCA_016867195.1 Candidatus Nealsoniibacteriota bacterium
TTACACACCCCTGATAATTGAATTATATCATATTTCCGGCGGAGGAGGAAAAGCCCCAACCGGCGGAGGAGGAAATTCGCCCGGGGCTTCCGGCGGCCTTAATAACCCTCCTTTCTGAATTAAAATGCTAACCAAAAAGACGGTAAGCGCAATTAGTAAAACCACCAATAAAACAGAAAGGAAAATTAATAATCTTTTTTGTTTAACATCAGGCTCGATCATTTTAATAGTATAAAAGCAAAGAAAACAAATTTTCGAAGCTTCCTACTCAATAGCCTCAATTATTCCCTGGGCAAATTCCTTAGCAGCGCCAGAGCCGTTTGCCGTAATTACTTTTCCGTCTAAAACCATTGGGACATTTTGAAAAATGGCTCCATTCTCTTCTACGATTTTTTTATACATTACTCTATTTTACTTTAGATATTTTGCTTTGGCAAGGTTGTGTTCCTGCAGGTTCTTGCTAAAAATAGTTGTTCCGTCCGGGGCTGATAAATAGTACCAGTATTCGCTTTCTTCCGGTTCAATTGCCGCCTTAATGCTTTCCAAGCCCGGATTGCAAATCGGGCCTACAGGCAAGCCTGGATATTTATAGGTATTATAAGGCGAATCAATCCGGGTTTCTTCTATGGAAATCCTGACAGTTCTCTTGCCGGTAATATAGATAATGGTAGCGTCAACCTGAAGAGGCATTCCGACTTTCAGCCGTTTCCATAAAATTCCGGAAACGATTTTTTTATCCTCAAAGGTTCTGACTTCTTTTTCAATTAAAGAAGCCATTATAACTATTTCGGAAATTGTTCTGCCCTGGGAAGCGATTTCTTCTCTCATCGCCGAGCTCAGTTTTCTTTCAAAATTAGCTTTCATCATTTCAACAATCTCCTCAACGCTATCGTCCGGGAAAATCTCATAAGTGTCTGGGAATAGATAACCTTCTGATTCTAAGGGCACTGTTCCCGGCTTATCCTTTAAAAGTTCCTGGATATCTTTGACGGTCCAGCCCTCAATAACAGTAAGTATTCTTTTAATCCTATCGCCGGAAATTATTTTTTCGGCAATCTCGGCAATTGTCATTGAAGACGATAACTGATACTGGCCCGCTTTGAGATCTGTCGCGCTTTTTCTGGTAAAAATATAAACCATAAAAAAATATCTGTTTTTAATCAATCCCTGCTCCTCCAATTCAGAAGCAATCTTCTCAAGGCCCTGTCCTTTATTGATTAAAAAAACCGCTTCTCCCTGAAAGCCGAGGTCTTTGGGCAAAAAAATCGCCTGCCAGATAAACAGGGAAAATAAAAAAATGATGGCTATAAAAACAAAAAAATATTTCATTTTTTGACCAGCGGCACAAAAACAAAGCCAGGGTATTCGGCTTCTTCAAAGTCCTTTTTTGAAATTTTAATAACTGTCCAGATAGAGTTCTTTACCGAAGTTACAATTCGGCCGCCAATTTTTAATTGTTCTTTCCAGGCAGAGGGGATCTCTTCAGCGGCCGCAGAACATAATATCCGGTCAAAAGGCGCCTCTTTTTTATAGCCCTTAGAACCGTCAGCGCAAATAAACTCCGCTATTCCCTTTTCTATAAAATTATATTTGGCAACATTATTTTCTCCAAATTCCTTCAATTCGGGAATTATCTCAATCGCCATCACTCGTCCACCTCCACCTATCTCTCTGCCACTCACTATGTAAGCGAGAAGGGCTGTGGTCCAACCGGAGCCAGAACCAATGTCTAAAATTTTCTGACTCGGTTCTGGTTGTAATTGTTCCAGCATAAAAGCAACGGTTAAGGGCTGAGAAATTGTCTGGCCATAGCCGATAGGCAGGGCTTCGTTAATCTCGGCTAAATTTTTTGTATCATCTGGTATAAAATCAACCCTTTTGATTTTGCGAAAGGACTCAATTATTCTCGGCGTTTTCAGCCAGCCGTCTTGAATTAAAAAATCTACCGTGTTCATGAAATTTTTATTTTAAATAATAATCTCTTAATAAAACTCAATCTGTTAAAAAATAAAATGCCGTCCAGATGGTCAATTTCATGCTGAAAAACCCGGGCCAACATTCTTCTCGCTTTTAATCTGATATTCTTCCCGTTTATGTCCAGACCCTCCACCTCTATTTCTTTGGCTCTTTTTATTTTCAAAAAAATACCGGGAAAACTCAGGCAACCCTCCTCCGCCGTTTCTATTTCTTTACTTTTTCCTAAAATTTTAGGATTTATTAAAACCAAAATCCGGCTGGTTCTAAAATCCGCTCTGACAATGA
>VGKE01000095.1 GCA_016867195.1 Candidatus Nealsoniibacteriota bacterium
ATCCCCTGCCTCTCCCTCCTTTTTCTTAAAAAATAATGGGTTCTTTTTTTCAAATCTTTTAACAATCTTGTCAAACAAGAATACCTCTTTATTTTTTAAATAAAGATAACCAGAAAAAGAAGCGACCAAGGCGCCGAAAGAGTCCAGGATCAAATCCCATATAGTGTCTAAGAGGCCTAATCTGGTATCAAAATACCCGTAAACTTTTTCCAGTCCCCTTGCTTCTTGCATGTTAAATCCAAAAAAAGAATCCATTACAAATTCAAAAATCTCCCACAAGGCACCGATAGCAAGGGCAAAACAAAAAGAAAACAAAGCGATTAAAAAAGGGCTTGTCTCCAACTTCCCGCTCTGATAAAGAGAATATAAAATTAAAAATCCGGCAAACCCCAGACCAATTCCGCCGACAGCGTGAAGAAGAGAATCCCACCACCAAAATCTATAGTAAAATTCGCTTACCCCTCCCAAAAATATGCCAGCGTAAATGAACAGTATGATAACAAGCTGAATTTCTTCAGGTAATTCTAATTTATGTCTTTTTTTAACAATAAAGGGAAGGAAGGTTAAAAAAAGAGTTAAAAGGCTCAGAAAAGCGTTCAACCAGTTCTGCTCCCAAAGGGCAATACCAAAAGCAATAACCAAAACAATCCTAATTATTAAATTCAGATAGAAATAAAATCCTTTGCTTCTGAAAATCCTCACCGTCATTGTTGTATCCTTAATTATACCAGAAATGTTCTTTTAATATAGATATTGAAAACCCGGTCAAGGTGAGATAAAATATAAATAAAAGAGCAACCGATAATTAATTCTATGATTTCTATGAAAAAAATTCTTTATATCTTTATCGTCTTTTTTATTTTTTTTCTTTGTATCCCGAAGCCGACCCTGGCCCTGACTCAAACCCAGAGAACTCTACTGCTTCAACAAGTTGAGATTCTTCGTTATGAAATTCAACTACTCCAATCACTGCTTTCTAATTTGCGACGGCAACAGGAAATAAGCGCTGCTTCATATTTGGCAACAGACCTCTCCGACAATTCAATTATCCTTGGAAAAAACTTTAACCAATCCTATCCCATCGCTTCCATTACTAAATTAATGAACGCGGTGATTAGCCGGGAAAACACTAAAAAAGACCGGACAATAACCATAACGGAGAAAATGCTTGAACCGCTGGGGCAAAGTCCATCGCCTTTCTCCAGCCTCAATATAAACGCGGAAAACCTACTCAAAGCAAGTCTGATTCAATCAACTAATGATGCTGCCGAGGCCTTAACTTATTTTTTAGGAAAAGAAAAATTTTTAGACCTGATGAATCAAAAAGCAATGGTTTAGACCCGGCTAACCGCTCTACCGCAACAGACATAGTTAAACTCGTAAGTTATATCCATAAAGAACATCCGGAAATACTCCAAATCAGCAGGAGTAACAACTTCTGGCTCCCCGATTCTGAAAACAGATTGCTTAAATTTCAAAATGTAAATAATTTTTATCCTCTTCAAGAATTCGTTGGAGGCAAAACCGGATATCTGCCCCAGGTCAGACAGACGCTTGCCTCGGTATTTCAGATAAACGAAAAGCCAATTGCCATTATTTTACTTTACTCTAATAACCGCCAGGCAGACATCTTCACCATCCTTAAACAATTGAAAAAGCAGTAAAAAAAAATCAATCCAATTACAGCGCACTTTCGTTATATTTCTGATTTTTGTATCTCGGCTAATATTTCCCGGATCCTTTCTACCGTCAACTCTCTCAACTCGTCTGCTGTTAAAAGCATTAACTCTTCTCGCAATCTTTGAATATCTTCTATGGATATTTCCGGCGGAACGGCCTGTATAAATATTTCCTCCAGTTTTAATATCTCTTCTTCTGTTAGTTCCATTATTGGTGGTATTTCCGGAGCAACAGATTCTTCCGGAAGAATAAATTCTTCCGGGACAAATGGCTCTTTGGCCGGCGTTAACTCCTCAACTTCCGGCCTTGGCAGGACTAAAACTAAAATAAGCAAAAGCACTACCGCAACACCAATGACTATTCCGATAATTGTATTTCTTGACATAATCTTTTGTTTTATTTAATTTTAATTTTTTGTCGACTTGGCAAGGAAAATATCTTCGCCTCCCACTTTCCCGTATTTTTTTATTATATGCTTATTGAATTATTTTGTCTATTATAATAAGGAAGCAAGTGGCGAAGCGCTAAAAGATTATATTAATCATTAAA
>VGKE01000096.1 GCA_016867195.1 Candidatus Nealsoniibacteriota bacterium
TGGGATTGCTTCGCTGCGGCTCGCAATGACGTAGTGACTGTAAACAACGCTATTATTTCCTACACTTAATCCCATGCAAACGTTTATATCAATAGCTCAAATCATAGTCGCCATTCTTCTGATTGTTTTTATTCTTTTCCAGCAAAGAGGAACTGCCTTAGGTTCGGCTTTTGGCGGCGAGGGTGGGGGTTTTTATTCCACCCGGCGAGGCATCCAGAAAAAAATCTTCTGGGCAACCATTGTCTGTGGCGCCTTATTTATTGGATTAGCCATCTTAAATCTTGTTATCTAATCTTATTATTTAATACCGTTATCGATTTGAAAAAATTCTGCGCCCCTATTTTGACATTAAATTTTGTTTTGCTAAAATAAAATTGTATGAATAATCGTATTGAAATAAATCCTAAAATTATGATGGGTAAGCCAATTGTTAAGGGCACAAGAATTCCCGCTTATATAATTCTTAATCTTTTAGCCGAGGGATATAACTTTGAGCAAATAATCAAAGAGTGTCCGGATTTAACTCAACAAGATATTTTGGCTGTTATAGACTATGCAGCCAAACTTACTAAATTTAGAGAATTGGTAACAGTATAAAGTGCCTAAATTTTTAACTGACGAAGAGATAATTAAATGGGCGCAACGAAATAAAAGAGTTATAATTACTTCAGATTTAGATTTCGGAGAGTTTTTTTATTCTAAAAGTATGGGTGAAATTGGAGTAATCGTTCTAAGAAGCAAGTCTCAATCATTTGAAATCTTTAAAGAAATCATAGATTATCTCCATCAGAAAAAGGTTTTAAAAAGTAAAAAATTAGAGAACTCTTTGATTGTTGCTATAAAGGGAAAATATCGGGCGAGAAGATATTTTTAATTTACTATATGCTAAAAATTAAGAAATGGCCGAGTAGAAGTCAGTGGCGGCGATTTTTTAGGGTTTTGACGAAAAGAGAAAGAAATGCCTTTTTGGCGTTTTTGGGCTTGTTTATTTTTTCTTTCATTTTTCTTTTAATCAACTTCTATTTAAAAAACACTGAAATCGCGCCAGCCAAAGGCGGAACGTATATTGAGGGGGTAATCGGCCGGCCAAGATTTATTAATCCTATTTACGCCAACTCTGATACCGACCGGGATCTGGTTCATCTTATTTTTTCCGGATTAATGAAATATGACAACGACCTGCAAATAGTTTCTGACCTGGCCGAAAGTTATCAAATTAATCAGGATGAGACGGAATATAAATTTCATCTTAAAGAGAATCTTTTCTGGCAGGACGGGGAACCCCTGACTGCCGAAGATGTTGTTTTCACGGTCAAAACAATTCAGAATCCGGACTTTAAAAGTCCCTACCGAGTAAGCTGGATGGGGGTGGAAGTTGAAAAAATCAATGATTTAACAATAAAATTCAACCTGAAAAAGCCCTATGCTTCTTTTTTGGAAAATGCCACCTTGAAAATTATACCAAAACACATCTGGGAAAAAATTTTGCCAGAAAACTTCCCCCTTGACGACCGCAATCTGAAACCAATCGGATCCGGTTCTTACAAGTTAAAAGTAATGCAGCAGGGAAAATCAATCAAGTCTTTAATCTTGATCCCGAACCCTTTTTATAACGAAAAAAAACCAAATATTTCTAAAATTAAATTTATATTCTTTGACAACGAAGAAGAGTTGATAAGGGAAGCCAGCCAAAAAAAAATCAAAGGATTTTCTCTAAATTCTTCGGTAAGCGTTGGTAAAAGTTTTGACACTCATCTCCTTTCTCTCCCCAGATATTTTGCCGTTTTCTTCAATCAAGAAAAATCAAAGGTTTTGGCGGAAAAAGACGTTCGCCTGGCCCTGAATTACGGAACTGATAAAAATAAAATTTCTGAGAAAATTATCCACTCTCCCATCCTGCCGGAAATTTATGGGCTTGAAGCGCCTGCAGAAATTTATAAATACGACCTTGAAAAAGCCAAGTCTCTTCTAGAAAAATCCGGGTTTAAAGATGAAAATCAAGACGGATGGAGAGAAAAAACTATTAAAAAAGAATCGGCTTTTATATTTAAAAATGACCTTAAGCAAGATTCCCGGGGCAAGGAAGTTGAGGAATTGCAAAAATGTTTAGCCAAGTTCCCTGAAATATATCCCGAAGCCGAAATCACCAGTTATTTTGGTCAAAAAACAAAGGAGGCGGTTATCAGATTCCAGGAAAAATACGCTAAAGACATT
>VGKE01000097.1 GCA_016867195.1 Candidatus Nealsoniibacteriota bacterium
GTTTTTTATCAATCTTTCTATTGCTTCAATAACTATAAATTGCCCTTTATTATTTTTTCTGAACTCTTCAAAAATAGAACCGGAAACTGTGTCGCCGACATCTTCTCGTCTGTTTGCTACACCAACTAATTTAGGTTTGTCATTTAAACAAATTGTCTTCCAAATATGATAATAAGAGGCATATCGCACCCGTGATGGCGGCATCAAATCATTTGAGGAACCATAAGGCGGATCGTAATACGCCAAATCAACTTCAATATCGTTTACTAAATCAAAAATGTCTTTCTGATAAACTTTGTGCGATTTGTCGTCAATGATCAAACGAGGCACTTCCATTTTCATTATGTTGTAAGCGCGAGGAGCCCATTTTTTCAAATACGAAACTTGATGACCGACAGAACTATCAACTTTATCCATCGCTATAATTAAACTAGTGAGTAATACCGATTTTTCAATTTCATCTTTTGCGATTTTATCAATTTCCTCTCTTATCGCATCCAGTTTTTTAGTGTTGTGTAATTGCCAAATTCTTTTTTTGCCGTCTTCTTGTACGGCTGAACCGCCGTTGGGCTCGCCGCCGTAATTTTCGGAAAACCAGCCATATTTTCCGGGGAGTTTATTCAAGTGTTCTATAATCGGCAAATAATAGCTTGTTGGTTTTCTATTCAATAAATAACATTCGCCAAAAGCTTTTGACCAATCAGCAATATCGTTGGCATAAACAGTGTAGCCGGCCTGTTTTAGCGCTTGGGAAACCCTTGTTGTACCAGAAAAACCATCTAAAATCGTTTTAACATTCAACGGCCTTATTAATTCTAATAGAGCAGGAAGTATTTCCCTTTTAGAGCCAGTATATTTTATGCCTTGTGTTTCCATAAACTAAAAACACTAGATTTAACCTCTAGTACTATTTTAGCATTTTTATTTCCTTTGGTCTATTTTGAGAAATTGAAAAATTGCTGGAGTATCTTTTCGTGAGTATCCTTGCGAGAAACAAGGATTTTAGCAATCAAAGTAATGAGTGGCTCGTTGATTTTGTAACCGCCAGCCAGCAATTCTTTGAAAAACGACTCTGCGTTTTCGGTATGCGTCCACATTCCGCGCTGTAGGGCATTGGCTTTTGCATCGCCATATCTAACTTCAAAAATATAATTGTCTTTATTATCAAAGAATTTATAAATCGGGAATGTCTTTTTTCTGCCAATTTTGCGAGGCGGCAAAAATTTTATCTTTTTAACTGATGAATACGCTTTTTGTAAATCAAAAACAATAACTTTGAATTTCATTTCCTTTTCGTTATAAATCAACGGCAGAACATTAACCGCTCCAAAATCTTCAAAACATTTGCTATCCAAAATTTCTCTTATTTTTGCAATATCATTTATTCCTCGTTTGCCAATTTCTTTTTGCAAAAGAGAAAACATTGACCCGTCTTTATTGGTTGAAAGTTGAAGCGGACCAAATCCGTAAGTTTTAATACTAACAGGAATTTCTTTTTTAGTGGCGGTTTCAGTAATTCTTATATCTTCCTCAAATTCTTTAGCTCGGAATTTTTCTTTACCCGTATGTTTCGCGGTAAAATCATCGACAAATTGATTTATGTATTCGGTCAAGGCAATTTCGGCAAGATCACCATGTGTTTTGTTTCCGATAATTCTCATCGAGAAAACATTGCCCAAAACGCTAAAAATCATCGGGTCTTTACCGCTGAAACTTTCAACAAATTTTGTTAGAAATTTATCAAATGATGACATAATTAAAAATCGCTAAAAAAATCGGACAACTTTAAATTAAGTGCCTTTGCCACTTTTTCTATATTTTCCAAAGTTATATTTTTTTCGGCTCTTTCAATCATTCCGATGTAAGTTCTATGGACGCCTGCCTTAGACGCCAATTCTTCCTGCGATAAACCCAGTTTATTTCGCTCTTTTCTAACTTTGTTTCCAAATTTTATTAAAATTTCTCTTTTCATATCTGATAACTTTAGTATACACCCCTTGCTAATTTTAGTTCTACATACTATAGTTAGCATAGGGAGTTCCTTATCGTTGCCCGCGTATGGGCGGGAGGGACGAGGGCAACACTCCTTGGCGGCGCATTTCGCAAAGCGAAATACGAAAAATTGCGGCGGCGAAAAAGCGAGGGCGGGGCGGGAATTCCTTTCCCCCCAACCCCCTTTCCTTCCCGCCCCGCCCGAGCGGAAAAGTTTTCTGC
>VGKE01000098.1 GCA_016867195.1 Candidatus Nealsoniibacteriota bacterium
AATCTATAAAGGTGTTTGGGCCGAAGTTCTTTCCAAGCCATTAAGTTCTTATGCCATTATTCCCTTTTTATTCCCAAGCCAGCGGGCTTATGTTTCATTTATTAGCGCCTTGCATCTTTACGGCATCATTGAGCAAATTCCTCAAGTGACAACCCTGGCTTCAACCGGACACTCTAAAACAATTAAGACCAAATTAGGGATTTTTTCCGTTCATCAAATAGCGCCTTCGTTTTTTGACGGCTTTGACTGGTACAAAAGCCAGGGCGATTTTTTAATCGCCGAACAGGAAAAGGCATTGGTTGATTGTTTATATTTAGCAGGATACAAGAAAAAGCAATTTGCTCATTTCCCGGAGTTGCGTTTCCCTGAGACATTTAGTTTTAAAAAAGCAAGGGACTGGGTTAAAAAAATACCCAATCCCAGAGTTCGTTTATTCGCCCAACAAAAACTTTCAGTCATAGAAAAACAGGCCGATAGATAGTTTCATTTTTTATGGAATAGCACTTGCTATCATTAAATATTACTTTTCATTATCTGGGGAGAAACTCTGGCTATTCTTACTCTACTTTATTGTTATAAATTCAATCTTTTTAGGGTTAAGGATGTTATTATTTTAATTTGCCGCCAAAGAAAAACTTGAAACCCCGAAGTAGAACGCTTCGCGTTCACTACGGGGCAGGTTGTCAAAAAAATATCGCAAAACTTAGAACGTAGATGTCAGGCGTCTGCATTCTTTAATTTTAAATTTGAACCCTTGACCACAGTGGTGCGTATTTGCCTTTTATGATTTTTGTGATATTATTAGATAATGAGCGTAAAGAAAGAGAAAATTCCCAGTGTAAAATGCAGGATCTGTGGACGAGAATTCTATACTACTTCGTGGCTTTTACGACATGGCTGGGGAAGACATTGCTCAAAAAGATGTCGAGATGCGGGGCAAAAAACTGGTCGCCTTGTAGATTGCTCTTATTGCAGTCAAAAAGTATATCGAACACCTACTGATTTCCGAAAAAAATCTAAAACAAAAACTTACTTTTGCAACAAATCTTGTCAGTGCGCTTGGAAAAATAAACATTTGCTCCCGAGGAAAAATAAAAGAAAATTTACAACATTTAGAAAATCATGGAGGTCATGGTGTAATAGTAGCATTAGGCTCTGTGGAAGCCTCGGTGAGGGCGCACATCCCTCTGGCCTCCCCACTTTTTTCTTAAAATTTTTCAAGTTTAAAAAGAAAAAAATAACCTCCAACTTCTTAAAAGACCATCAAAGAAGATATTACACGAGTTATATTGGAAGAAAAATTATACCCAGATGGAGATTGCTAAACTTTTTAATGCTACCCATGCCAGCGTGAAGAGATGGTTTAATTTTTATAAAATTTTGGTAAAACCAAGAACTTTATCTTGTGGACGAAATCCAGCTTCTATAAAAAATTTAGAGTTAGGTAAAACTCCCGAAGCAGAGAGAAAATCAGCTGAAGCAAGGAAGATATATACGAAAGAGAAACTTATTCAAATAATTAAAAGTTTTGTTGAAAAACATGGTCGGGTTCCAACAAAAAATGAATTTGTAAAAATTAGAAACTCTTCTTATCCTAATCATAGTAGTTTGCGTGTGATTATTTTGGTAGTTGGAATAACGCTATTAGAGCGGCAGGCTACGAACCAAATGAGCAATGGTTTGCTACAGCAAAAGCAAGAGATTTGTATGCTAAGGATGGACACAGGTGTGATTCAGTATCAGAAATAATAATTGATGATTGGCTTTTTGAAAATCACATTTCACATACCAGAGAATACCCCTATCCCGAGGGACGATATAGCTCTGATTTTATGGTAAATAATATCTTCATTGAATTTTTTGGTTTAGCTAACGTTTCCAGTATGCCCCTTCATTATAGAGAGATTATGAAAAAGAAAAGAGAAATATGTAAGAAATATAAAATTTTATTAGTTGAACTTTATGAGAAAGACCTTTATAATTTGAACCAGGCTTTAGGGGAAAAATTAGGGTTGCAATCAAAACAAAAGGGGCTATTTGAATTTCTAAAAATTTGCTAAATAAAATAATTTATTTTCAAAAAAATCTCAGCCCGAGTTTTTCTCGGGCTTTAGTTAATGTTTTATCATCTGACGAATCATTAGTTGTTTACTTCTTT
>VGKE01000099.1 GCA_016867195.1 Candidatus Nealsoniibacteriota bacterium
CCAACAACACGAAACATTGCGGCTTGGACGGAAAAACACCGAACCAAATGCTCAAATTACTAAATTAATCCGACCGCCAAAAGTCTGTGTTCAGAACATATCGCTGCACCTCAACCACAAAACAGGACTGGCACGCCTGTTCTGTCAAACAAGTATCCGCCGAAAGAATAGAAAATTTTGTTTTGGAAAACTTGGAAAGAATATCTGTTGACCAGACATATATTGAAAACCTTGTTTTCAGGTTAAATAATGACTTAAATTCGCCCGGCCGGATTGGAAACGAACTAACTCCCCTGTCCGCAGAAAATATATCTGACACCCTAAAATTTTTCCTTTCGGAACTCAAAATAAAGAAAGGGATAGAAAGAAATCTTTTAGCCAAAAGATTTCTTTCCAAAATCCTCTATTCGCCTGAAAAAATTGAAAT
The DNA here is from genome assembly GCA_016867195.1 of Candidatus Nealsoniibacteriota bacterium. Classification (GTDB taxonomy): domain Bacteria; phylum Patescibacteriota; class Minisyncoccia; order Minisyncoccales; family GWA2-38-27; genus VGKE01. The sequence continues at coordinate 428 of VGKE01000099.1, forward strand.
TCAATTCAAAACACGCCCTTTTCCTGTGGAAAAGGGCGGAAAAATTCAGGAGGACAAAAGCGAAATTTTCACCTCATTTTCTAAAAACCAAAATTTTGAACTGATTAAATCGGCTGCCGGGCTAGGACTCGAACCTAGATCTCGAGAGCCAGAATCTCGGGTGCTACCATTACACCACCCGGCATTAGTATGTGCCCATTCGCTAAGGACTACATCTTCAAATATTTTCTCACGGCAATTAAGCTGGACATAGCGCCCAGACCTACGCCAGTAACAAGTTGAATTAAAAATAAATTCCAGAAGTTGGTTAAAAATATATTAAAAATACTTACATTAGGGGCAATGATTTTAACTTTAGAGTCAAAGCCATAACAAACAGCAAGGGTTATCAATAAAGTAATAATGGTGGCAATGAGCCCGATAATAATTCCCTGAATTAAAAATGGCCCCCTGATAAACCGGTTGGAAGCGCCGACTAAGCGCATTACGGAAATTTCCTGACTGGTGTTGCAAATTGCCAAACGGACAGTGTTAAAAGCAACCAAAGCCGCGATAACTCCTAAAATAATCGTAAAAGTAATCCCGGCCCTATTAATCCCGTCCGTTAAGGAAAAAACTTTTTCAATAACCGGTTTTCTCTGATAATAATCAATCTTGTCAATTAAGTTTATAAAAGGACCGGTTTCTAAAAAAGCTGCGACCTGTTCATATTGGGAGGCCTGCCAGGCCCTGATACTTAAAGAGGCAAGAAAAGGATTTTCACCGGCCTCGACTAATGACTCCATTAAAATCGGGTCATCTTTATATCTGAGGACAAATTTTTCTATGGCCTCTTCTCTGGAAACATATTCCACATTTTTGACCTCAGGAATTCTGGAGACCTCTGCCCTGACTTCGGCTATTTCCTCTGATAAAATGTCTTTCTTAAAATAAACAGAAATATCAACTTTGTCCTGAAGTTCGGAAATTAAAATTTCCGAAGCCGGCCTTAAAAGAAAAAGCAAGGTTGCTAAAAAAATAACCAACACCATAATCAAAATCGTTGCCGAACTCAAGGTAATATTCCGGGAAAAATTTTTCCAACCTGATTTAATAATACGCTTTAATAATATAAACATTTTTGGAAATTGCCCGCCCGCATCGCTACGCTCGCCCGCTTTGCTACGCAAAGCGTTGCGAGCGGGCGAAGCGTTGCGGGCGGGAAAATTGAAAATTTATAATATAAACCTCCCTCTTTCCTCGTCCCTTATCACTCTCCCCTGCTCCAAGGTAATTACCCTCCTTTTTAATTTATTAATTAATTCCTTGTCATGGGTAGCTAAAACAACCGTGGTGCCCAATTCATAAATTTTCACCAAAAGACGAATAATACTAAAGGCGTGATAGGGGTCAAGATTACCGGTTGGCTCGTCGGCCAAAATAACATCAGGACGGTGAATTAAGGCCCTGGCAATGGCTACCCTTTGCTTTTCACCTCCGGAGAGTTCGTTGGGAAAATTGTCTGCCCGGTCTGTCAGACCAACTATCTCTAAAACATGAGGTACGTCCCGCTGAATTTCGACTTCCGAAGCGCCCATTACCTCCATGGCATAAGCAATGTTTTCAAAGGTTGTTTTGGAGCACAATAATTTATAATCCTGAAAGACCGTGCCAAATCTTTGACGCAGTAAGGGAAGTTGCGACTTTTTTATTTTGTTAATGTCCTGACCGTCAAGAAAAACT
>VGKE01000100.1 GCA_016867195.1 Candidatus Nealsoniibacteriota bacterium
GTGGGTAAAGATCCGGGTTCAACTCCCGGCAGCCCGAAATTTCAGAAAAAAAAGAGTCGCTTCCCGACTCTTTTTTCGGAAAATTTTCCGAAAATTAGACCCTCCGCCTTGAACTAAATCTTTGTCCCCCTAATACGCATTCCCAAATCTATCATTTCTCTCATCTCTTGGCCACTGCTTTTTCCCGCAATAGGGCCGTCGTCATTAAAACTGACAAAATCAAAACCAGGAGGCGGCGTTTTTCTTCCTGGTTTTTCTCTATCTTTTGATTCCTTTCTCAATTCTTTTTTTGGCCCTTTTCCCCTTTGTTTCCTTTCCATAGGAACCCCCGGAAAAAAATCCGTTAAAAAATACGTTAAATCCGGAATTTCAAAAATTCCGGTGACTAATTTAATATTATCCTAAATCTAACTTTTGTCAAAAGCTTCCCGCCAATGTTACGCCAATATTAAATGCCCTGCAACCTTCTGAAAGATCTCGGAAAACAATCCAAGTGGGTATCCTCACGTCCTCAACCGCAGTTGGGACAAATTTGGATTCCCTAAAAAACAAGTATAGTCCAGAATCTAACGAAAGCCACAGGGCTATCTTTATTATAATTTATTTCAAGACCCCGGTCAATTGCTTTATTAAAGAAACGACAACCGGCGGAGGCATTAAGCTATAACAAGGGACCCCCTCATTGTCTAAAATCTGCCAGGGCTTTTCAGTTACTTTTACTCTTTTTTCTCCGCCATCCCATTGATAAACATATTCCGGGGTAATTTCATAATCATCAATAAATTCTCCGGCTTTGCTGGTTGGAACAGAATTCCTTAAAAGAACCTTGGGAATCCCGTGTAAGGAAAATGCCTGACTTATTAATTTTTCATCTTTATTTAACCTTTCTCTAATCGGCCCAATCCCCTTTTCATCTCCTTCTTTTTGAACCATTCTTTCTGTTTTACAGCCGGAATTATCACAAACAAGAAAAAACTTTTTTTCTTTTTTATCATAGCCAACTTTGCCGGTCGGCAGAAGTTTTAAATTTCTTGATGCCTGGCAAACAGGACAGACGACCCGATATTTTATTCTCTCGTCAATTACCGATTCCGGCACATCAATCAAAATAAAAACGTCAGGGTCGTCCCGATAATCAATTAAGTCCCTGAAAAACAGAGAATAGGAAACCTGGTCTAAATCCCTGGGGAAGCCGTCAATAAAAAGCGCTTTTCTCCCCTTTTTGACAATTTCTCTTTTTACCAAAGCCAAAATTAGTTCTGAAGGCAAAAGGGTTTTAGTACTCCTTTTTTCTAAAGATGAAATAACCTGATTCAGAGGCATAAAACCCCGATAATTTTCTTCCAAAAAAACGATTAAGTCCTTTTTTTTCTCTTTGTCTTTAATCACGCTGTCAAAACTTCTCACCATATCGCCAATTGAAAAATGCTCTATTTTTTCCGGGTCAACCACTTCTTTGAACATTTTGGCGTAAGTTCCTTTGCCAGAGTTTTTTTTGCCCAAAAGATAGGCGATAAATGTTTTGTCTTTTAAATAGTCGCGCAGTTTTTTAATTTCTCCGCCCGCTTTTAATTCAAAATACTCCTGCCTCTGGCTAAAGTCGGTTAAGTCAAATTTCCGGGGACAGCCGTCAATTTTTGTTTTTAAAATAGGAAAATCCATACTCTAATTTTCAATTATCAATTATCAATTTTCAATTTTAAAATTTTCAGATTGCTGCCATCGCTAATTATCTTGATGTCTCCATTTCTATCAGTTCTCAAAACAGTTATACCATATCTCTCCAAAGTTTCCAAGACCTCCTGATGAGGATGGCCGTAGCGATTGTCTTTACCGGCGGAAATCACGGCAATCTCTGGCGAAACCGCTTCTAAAAAATCCGAACCGCTTGAACTCTTGCTTCCGTGATGGGCGACCTTTAAAACATCTGAATCAACCCTTAAATCCTTTTCTGCCCTTTTCGTAATATCGCCGGTAAATAAAAAAGAGATCTCTCTAAAAACCAATTTGGCAACAATGGAGGTGTCGTTGCTGTCTTTAAGAACATGACCTTCTAAATTTTCAGAGGGAA
>VGKE01000101.1 GCA_016867195.1 Candidatus Nealsoniibacteriota bacterium
AAAAATATTAAAAATTATTAAAATAATGTGTATTCTAACAATTTCTCAAAATATGTCAACACCAACTGCTGTCTTTTATCTAAAATTCGTAGATTCGTAAATTCGCAACACATTCGTTATTCGTTGATGAAACCCCTACTCCTCTATTTCCGGATACTCTTCTTTAATCGGCGCTTGTGGCGGCACTTCTTCAACCATCCCGGCCAGGGCATCAAGCCCGGCTTTTAGATTTTCCAGCACCTTTTTAATCTCTTGATTATCGGGGTTTAAAGACAAAACCTTTTTAATTTTTTCAATTGCTTGAACTTTATCACCTAATCGGTCATAAGTCAACCCCAAAAAGTAAAGAGCATTGGCATAATTAGGGTCAATTGAAATTGCTCTTTCCAATTCGTTCCGGGCTTTTTGATATTCCCCATTCTGATAATAAATTATGCCCAACTGAAAAGCCAGACCCACGTCAAAGGGAGCAAAATCCCTGGTTTTTTCCAACTCTGTTATCATCTCTTCCTGCTTACCCTGTTCCTGATAAATTATCGCTAATTGAAAATGGGCAGGCGCGTAATCGGGCTTTAACTCAATCGCTTTGTTGAAATATCCCTGGGCATTGGAAAGAAGTTTTTCCCTTTCTGCTTTTTTATCCTCGGTCAAAAGACCGACTTCGCTTAGAAGAGAAATCCCGGCCTGAGTGGGAAAATAAGGATTTGCCGGCTCCCGGCTTAAGGCCTCCTGATATGACATTAAGGCCCAATCCTTTGCTCCGCTAACGAGCCCAATTAAATTCCGATAGATAAAACCCCGAACCGACCAATTGGCAACATTGGCCGGATTAACATCAGTAGCCATTTTGGCTGAGTTTATGGAATTATAAATTAAAATCTGGGCTCTTTGACTAATCTCATCTTGAGATAAATCAGCCGTCCTGACCAATCCCTCAAGTTCTTTAAAATAAACCTGAGACAATTCCCTTAGATATAAATCATTCTTAGGATTTCTATTCGCCGCCCTTTCTAAATAATTAATGGCCTGCTCAACCTCTGCTCTTTGCCAGGCCATTATCCCTTTCAAATAATCCATTTCGCCGATGTATTTTTTTCCGGCTAAAAAAATAACTCCAAGAAAAAAAATAAAAATTAAAATAAAACCAAAAGTGAAGCCAAGGGTGGGCAAAGAAGAGGGCTTTAAAATAAACTCTTTTTTCGGGCCAGACGATGATAAAGAAATCAAGCCAGCCATTAATAAAAAGAAGGCAAAGCCCAAAGATAAATTCCATTGAACGACAAAAAAACCGAAACAAAGAATTATAAAACTCACCCAAACACCCAAAATCAATTGCTCTGATTCTACCCCCACCCCATTTTTTGGTTCTTTTTTTTCCGTTTTAAAAACTGCCTTGAATCCCCAAAAGAAAAAAGAAAAAATTAAAAATAAAAATGAAAGAATGCCAATAATTCCGACGCTGGACAAAAGAGTCAAAAATCTTGAATTAGCATTATCAAATCTAATATTCCAGAAAGGGCTCTGATTAAAATCAGGGTTTTTGTATTTTGAAAAATTATAAACAAAAGTGCCGGGCCCTGACCCAAAAAGGGCAAACACAGGGCTTTCTCTTAATGTTTGGAAACCAATATTAAAGCCCATTCTATTAGTTAAAGAAACCTCGGTCGTTCTTTCAGGAAGCCCGGTAATCCGCAAGCCGAACAAGGCAAAAAACAGAGCCATTACCAAGAAAAACATTGGCAAAACCAGCCAACGATTATTTAAAAGGTCTCTTTTCTGAACCCATAAAACAATCATTAAAACAGAACCGGCTATTACCAGCCACCAAACAGTTTGAGAATTAACTAAAACCAATAAAAAGGCGGAAATAATAGTCGCGAGAATAAAAATTATTTTTAAATATATTTTTTGACTGGAAAGTAAAAGAAAAATCGCCAGAGGCAATAAAACAGCGCCAAACACGGCAAGGCCATTAACAGCGCCGATAGTGTTAAAACCCGGGGTCTGAGTAAAACTAAAAGGAAGAAAAAATTTTCCGAAAAGCTGCAGC
>VGKE01000102.1 GCA_016867195.1 Candidatus Nealsoniibacteriota bacterium
TCTTAATCTTTCTTCCTTGGTTGTCTTAGGCATTTTTGTACACATACCGGGATATTACTACCTCGGCAGAAAACCGCCATATGTCCGTGTACATTACCAGATTCCCTTGATAAAAAACGATTATTTTTGTAAACTAGAAATATGAGAGGAGTTAAAATTAGAAAGTTTAAATTAGCGCCGCCGCCGCCGGAATTACCGATTTATGGAAAAGTCAGTCCGGCAGAGTGTTCTTTTTTCGGCCGGACTAATTATGAGGCCGCTTTAGAAGAAAAGAAATTTATTTTTGGGATTAAAAGAGTAGACAGACGCCGGCATATTTATTTAGTGGGTAAAAGCGGAGTAGGGAAGTCCAAATTTCTGGAATTATTAGCCCGTCAGGATATTGCCTACGGTCATGGAGTATGTTTTATTGACCCTCACGGAGATGTTATTGAGGCGCTTTTGGATTTTGTCCCTGAAAGCCGAATTAAAGACGTTGTTTTAATTGACCCTTCAGATACCAGTCATCCAATTTCTTTTAATCCTTTATCTAACGTTGACCCTGGTTTTAAACATCAATTAACCCAGGGATTAATTGAGGTAATGGAAAAGCAATTTGGCGCTAATTGGACGCCGCGACTAGAACACGTTTTTCGTTTCACTTGTTTGGCTCTTTTGGACTACCCTCATGCCACGATGCGAGGGATGATATCCATGCTTACAGACAGAAACTATCGCCAGCATGTTGTTAATTATATTGGGGACGATATGGTAAGACGATTCTGGGCAATTGAATTTGCTGATTGGTCAGAAAAGTTTGATACTGATGCCATTATTCCTTTGGTTAATAAACTTAGTCAATTTTTGTCTGACCCGATGCTTCGTAATATCTTTGGCCAAAAAGAAAACAAGGTTGATATAGAGAAATTAATGGAAAAACAAAAAATTATTTTCATTAATTTAGCCAAAGGAAGATTGGGGGAGGAGAATTCCAGTTTTTTTGGTTCAATGTTTATTACTAAAATTAAACAGGCCGGGATGGCCAGGGCCAGTATTCCCGAATCAAAACGTTTGGATGTCTATTTTTACGTGGACGAGTTTCATAATTTAGTAACAGAAACCTTTGAAAATTTAATGTCTGAGGCCAGGAAATACGGTCTTTGTTTGACCGTTGCCCATCAATATATAGGACAATTGCTTCCCCGGGTTCAGGCCTCAGTTTTGGGCAATACCGGAACAACAATCGTTTTTCGGATTGGGGGAGAAGACGCCGTTACTCTTAAACCGGAGATGGCGCCGACTTTTGATGTTCAGGATATGATTAATTTAGGGGTTCAAAATTTTTATATCAAAATGACCATTGATGGCGAGAGTTACGACCCTTTTTCAGCCGAGACCCTGAATGTTCTTCCCCCGAATCACCCCTCTTATAAAGAGGAAATTATTAACCATTCGCGGGAGAAATATAGTATTTCAGCCGAAGCCGCTAAAAAATTGATGGCCGAAGAAGAGGCAATGATTTTAAGAAGCGTTGAAGAGAAAAAAATAATTGAAGGGAAGGCAAAGGGTCGGGAAGAAGAGTCGAGGGGTGAAGTCAAAGAAGAAGGCGGCGAGCCAATTGTGTAAATAAATCAAATATCAAAATGCAAAAACCCAGCCCCGACTATCGGAGCTAGGCGGAGTCAAAATGACAGTTAAAAATTCAAAATCAGTAAAATGTCAAAACTGTCAAAAGGATTTTATAATTGAATCAGAGCCCACGCACCAGGGCAAAGCTCGGTGTGGGGTTTCGCTTCATTTATACTAAAATTTATGCTTAATTCCGAAATAAGAACCTGCCAGAATTGTCATAGCCCCTTTGTTATAGACGTTCAAGATTTTGATTTTTACCAGAAAATCAAAGTCCCTCCGCCGACCTGGTGCCCGGAGTGTAGGATGGTGAGAAGGATGATGTTTAGGAACGAAAGAAGTTTATATAAGAGAAAATGCGATGTTACCGGCAAAGAT
>VGKE01000103.1 GCA_016867195.1 Candidatus Nealsoniibacteriota bacterium
GGTGCAAAAACCGGCATAACCATTGGGAGAATTAGCATCTGCATACATCTCTCCGGCCGCTCTCATATTCGCCAGGTTTGATTGTATTGACACGTCTTTGGCTTTGTTTCGGGCGGTGCCGACGGAGACGAGGACGATACCGGCTAAGATGCCGATGATGGCAATGACTACTAATAACTCAATTAAAGTAAAACCTTTTTTCATAATTGTTTACCCAGTTAAATAAAATCTGAAAGATTTTAATTTGCGAAGCAAATTATTTAACCGGGTGAACTGTTAACTGTTAACTTAATTGAATCGACCTTTGGAATTGTCTCTTAATTGATTGTAGCATAGAATTGTCAAGTCAAGGTGTGGAAAACTCAAAGGAGAGGCCTGACAGAGGTATTGGCTTTGCTATAATCAAAGTAGTTATCAGGCGATGTCATATTCCCGTTAACGGAACCGAAAATAACATCTTCAATCAAGAAAATGGTCCCGCTCTGCGGGATATGGTTCAACTCCATCGGCCTCCGCGCCAAAGAATCCACTCTCTAAGGGCGGATTTTTTAGTTTCTTTGATTTTGGTCATTTTATCATTGGTCATTGGGATTTTTTGTTATGTCAAACCGATAGTATAAAGCGGCATTAATACGGCCATTACCATAATTGCCACGATAATGCCTAAAAATATAATAAATATTGGTTCCAAAAGTTTTACAAAGGCCTCTAAAGCCCGGTCAACGTCTGATTGGTAAAAACCCACCACATTGGTTAAAGAAGAATCCAGAGTGCCGGTTTTCTCGCCCACCACCACCATCTGATAAAAAAATGGTGAAATAATTTGGGGATGTCTTTCTAAAACCGAACTAATCGCTTCGCCTTTTTTTACTGCGTCCCGGGTTTCCAGAATCGCTTCTTTGTAAACATTGTTGCCCACTATTTCTCCGGTAATCTCTAAAGCCTCGGCAATGGGCAAACCGCCGGAAATTAGAGTGGTCAAATTTAAAGCAAAACGGGCAAGATAAATTTTTTTTAAAAAGGTGTTTATAAAAGGTATTTTCATAGAAGTCCGGTCAAAAAAATCTTTTCCGGTTGGGGTTTTTCCAAATCGCCAGATAGCGATAAACAAACCAAAAAAAGCAACAAGCAAAGCCCACCACCAAACCTTTAAAACATCAGAAGTAAAGATCACCATTCTGGTGGCAAGAGGAAGTTGCTGGCCCGATTCTTTTAAGATGTTAGTCAAGTTAGGAAGGACAAAAATCAAAATAACGACGCCGATAACAATAAAAACAAAAAGAATAAAAGCCGGATAAATCAGGGAGCCGATGATTTTTGAGCGAAAAAGATGCTCTCTTTCCAAATGGTCAGCCAAATGTAAAAAAACATCAGAAAGCCGGCCCGAGGCCTCGCCTGACTTAACCATACTGATGTAAAAAGGAGAGAAAATCTTGGGATAAAGAGCAAAGGCCTTGGAAAGAGTGGTGCCGCCTTCGGTTTCTTCAGCGATTTTTAAAATTTTTTCTCTAAAATTAGAGTTTTTTGTTTGCTGGGCCAGGGTGCGAAAACTTTCCAACAAAGGAACCTTGGATTTAAACATAATGGAGAGTTGCCGAGAAAAAAGAACTATATCTTTTTTGCTCACCCGCTCCAAAATTTTCAGTCGCCGGGCGTAAAAAGGCAGGGCTGCTTCTTCCAAAGCAGTGACAAAAAAACCATGGGTTTTGAGTACGGTAAAAGCTGCCTCGCGGCTGGAGGCCTCCACAACGCCTGATTGAACTTCTCCGGTTTTAGTTCTGGCTTGATAGTTAAATCGCATAAAATCAACGAATAACGAATCGGTTACGAATTTACGAATTTTATGAAAAATTTACAATTCTTTTAAAAGTAACTCCTTGTAAGAATTCACCGCGTTATTTACATTCTAAAACCAACCGAGAACTGTTCTCGGCAATATTGCCGAGAACAGTTCTCGGTAGTTGCTAGCTTACCAT
>VGKE01000104.1 GCA_016867195.1 Candidatus Nealsoniibacteriota bacterium
GGTCGTTAATTTTTGATTTAGAATACCCATTCATATTATTTAGATTATATACAATTTTTAAAACTATATCAAATTTTTTCCGCCGGCGCGCTTGCGCGCGGCATAATTTCGGCGAGCGGGCAAAAATAGAAGGGTTTTAGGGGAGGAAATTTTTGCCTGCTCGAGCGTAGCGAGGGCGAGGCAACAATCGTCCAGAATCCTAATTTTGAAAATTGGCGGTACCTTTTGGACAAAATCCGAACTTTTTTTGACGAAAATCCGGACTGCGAATTTTGATTGCCGCGCTTTGCGCGGCAGAGCAGAAAACTTTTCCGCTCGGGCGGGGCGGGAAGGAAAGGGGGTTGGGGGGAAAGGAATTCCCGCCCCGCCCTCGCTTTTTCGCCGCCGCAATTTTTCGTGCCAGCGAAGCTGGCACGCCGCCTAAAATTATTTTGCTACCCAATTTCCAGCTTCGTCAAAATTGTAAGAACGCTTATAGCCACAAGCATTCCAAATTAAATCAAACATCGGACGCAAAATATTTCTCGGTTCGGTATCGTATGATTCTATAATTGTTTCGGGTAATTGTAAAATATCCTTATCAATTTTGTAATATTCATCAAACCAAAATTTTGACCTATCAACGCCCATTTCCCAATCCTTAACCCCTGCTAAAGTAAGAAATATAACAATCGGCATGTTAATGCCAATTTCTTTTGCCAAGTTCAAAAATTCTGCCAATGATTTTAATAACTCTAATTCATATGTCAAACTCGGAATAATTTTTTTCTCTCTTTCTGTGCTTAATATCAATCCTTCTACTGCCTCAATAATTCCATTGCGATACAATTGGACATACGAATGAGATTTATCGTTTCTACCGCCAGAATAAGATAAAACTCCTTCAAGATTAATTCGGTGGCTCCAACCAGAGCAATAAATCGGTTTTAGTTTTGCTGGATTACTGACTATTGGGTTTAAATCAATGCTGTAATTTGGGCTAAATGATTCTAGGGGTATTAAATGCAAGACAATTTTACCACCGTCATAGAGCGGGAGCGGAAAATTATTGGCGATTATTTGTGCAATTCTTTCTATTTTGAATTTATTAATCTGTTCTGTAAGCGTTTGAGAAAGATTAAAGGCAATTTTTAATTCATTGGTATCCAGCGCATATTTACCAGAAGAATTTCTTGAATAAAACTTATCATGCCCTTTGTAGATAACACGATGCGGCCCAATCCAGCTTTTATTGATTCTGAAAATAATAATGAACTTTTTATCAGAAATGTTAACAGAATGTGTCGCAAAAATAATTCTTGGCTCAACACCATCTCTTATAATGTTTTCATATTTTCTGATTTCTTCATCAATATTTTCTATCTCTACTCCATCAATACTTTTTGGACTACCATTTTCTTCTGCAATGCCAAAAATTAAATCTCCACCCGAAGCATTGGCGAAGGACGAAATGTCAGCTAAAAATTCCTTTCTGTCTCCATCGGAATTGGTTGGTAATTGTTGTTTGTACTCAATCGTTTTACCTTCTGAAACAGCATTTATTTTTAGTTGTTCTAAATCATTAAGGTCTATTTTATCGATAGGTTTATTTATCATAAATTAAAAAACTAACCTCTGTTGTTTTGCTGGTATCAAATTCCGAATATCCATTTTTTCAACTTTAATTTCGGGCATCGCCTCTGATTTTCCGCTTTTATGAATTATAAATAGGTATTCTTTGTTAGTCCCATTCTTTTCGTTAATCCATTCGTTTGTTGTCCGAGTAATTGTTGCCATTACATTCTTTTTATAATCCATTTCAATAATAGAAACTTTTTTCTTCAAATCTTTCAGAATTTCTTTTATCGCTTGTAGGGTGGCTCTGCCGTTATTGTTATAAGACAGAACTACATATTTTGCCGATGTGTTTTTTATCAATCTTTCTATTGCTTCAAT
>VGKE01000105.1 GCA_016867195.1 Candidatus Nealsoniibacteriota bacterium
GGTTCAAATGGCTGTATTCAATTTTTTTGGCGATATTTGCTTCACTATCATAAGGATGAGGGATAAAAGTGGAAATTCAATTGAAATCAAAGAGCTTCGAACGGAAATTCCGCTTTCCAACCTGGGAAATACCGTTGGTCACGGATGATCAGCCATTTAACCGGGAAGAAATGATCCTTAAATATACCCCTTTGATTAAGTATATCGCTCAACGTCTGGCCATGCGCCTCCCCCCCCATATCGCGGCCGAAGATTTAATCGGCGCCGGGGTAATAGGTCTAATGGACGCCCTCGATAAATTTGACCCATCCAAAAAAGTAAAATTTAAGACTTATGCGGAAATCCGGATTAAAGGGGCCATGTTAGACGAATTGAGGTCCCTGGATTGGGTTTCCCGTTCAGTAAGGCAGAAGAGCGCCCAGTTGGAGAAGACGCTTCACTTAATGGAGAAGAAAAAAGGGCGGGCGGTGGAAGATGAGGAAGTAGCCCAGGAAATGGGTCTTTCTCTCGATGATTACTACAGCATGCTTAACGATGTCCGCGGCGTTATGTTGCTGGATATGGAGCGCCTGCGGAAGAAATCTCCCGACCTTCCCGAAGATGAATTATTTGAAATTCCAATGGAAGGAGAAGAAAACCAGCTTCATTATTTTTTCAACCAAATGGAATTAAGAGATGTTCTGGCTTGGGCTATTAAGGAGCTTACTCCAAATGAAAAAACGGTAATTTCGCTTTATTATTTTGAGCAATTGACCTTGAAAGAAATCGGGGAAGTATTGGGCTACACGGAATCAAGGATTTGCCAGATTCATACTAAAGCCATTCTGAAATTGAGATCCAAGCTAAAAAACCTTAAAAAAGATACTAATCCAAAAGTCTTTGTGCCTCATATCTAATTCTGGCCCCTGACCTTTCCCCTTAACGATATTGGCCCAATAAACTTCCCTGAATTTAAAACCAAAGATTTATAAGAATTCTTCTTTTTTGATTAATCAGAAGTTTTATGATAGATTAATTAAAAATATTCCTTTTACCTTAACTTATTGAGTCGTCATTCATTCCAGGCAATTGTTATAAGGAGCTATTTCCCCGTTTTTGGCCATTATTTTCCATTTTTATTCAAAATTGTTAAAAAATACCAAAATCTACAGACAATTAAAGAATTTACTTTAAAGAAGACCCAAATACCTTTATTTTAAATTTATTCTAACCCTTTAAATTTTTTTGTTTTTTAAAAAATAAATTTAGCCCTCAGGTAAGAGATTAATTTTAAAGAGAAATCAGTATAAACGGCCTGACTTTTGCAGAGGCATAGAAGCTATAGAAAGCCATCTGGGAGGAGGTTTCACATGACAACGGAAAATAAAACGATAGAAAAACTCCAGACCATAGAAAAAATGATCAATGAGTTGGTCGAAGTTCGCCATCAGATTATTGAACTGAAAACATCAGAAACCCAACGGCAAATGGCGATGGAGGCCCTTCAGTCAAGTGAGAATAAATATCGAACTTTAGTCGAAAATATCCCCCAGAAGTTATTCATAAAAGATAAAAATTCGGTCTATGTCTCCTGTAACGAAAAATACGCCCAGGATTTAAAAATCAAAGTAGAAGAAATTCCCGGAAAGACCGATTATGATTTTTTCCCGCAAGAAACAGCTGAAAAATATATTGCCGATGACCAGAGAATTATGGAGACCGGAAAGCCGGCCGACATTGAAGACAAGTACCTCCTGGACGGGAAAGAAGCCATTGTCCATATGGTTAAAACCCCGGTAAAAGATGAAAAAGGAAATATTGTTGGGATCTTAGGTACTTTTTGGGATATTTCCGAGCAAAAGAAAAAAGAAGATGAATTGGAAAAGGAACTTTCCCTCCTTAAGGATAAGATTGGGGAGCTCCAGGCTGAT
>VGKE01000106.1 GCA_016867195.1 Candidatus Nealsoniibacteriota bacterium
CACCCCGGGCACATGGAAATTTTAGGCATTGAAAACCCGACATTGGACGTCCAACGTCGGGTTTTATTATCCTAAATTTAACCATCTAAGACCTCAATATAAGTTGTTTTGGCGCCGAATTTTTTTGCTTCCGAGTGTTCAGAAAACCAGATATCAAGGTGATAATAACCCTTACGCCAATGCATTCTGTCTTGAACCACGAAAATCTCATCACCATATAATTCCGGTATTCTAATTTGAGTCCCAAAAGGAAGTAGATTATTGGCAACAATTCCCTGTTCTACCCTTTTTCCGGAAGCAGTAATAAAGGGATCTCCATCGGTCTCCCAGGGAGTGCTGGAATAAGCAGTAACAATCATTTTTAATGTTTTCGGTGGCTTAATCGGGTCTTCAGGATTAGAAATGGCCAGAAAGCTATTTTCTTGAATTAGCGACAGTTCAAAAGCAGGAGATGACTCCGGGTTTATTTGGTTTTTTGCTTGAATTATTTTCATCACGCCAAACCCCAAAAAACCGGTTGTTATTAATCCGGCGAGCATTGAAATAGCGCAGATTTTTTTAACCCATAACAAGGGGTCATCTTTTTCAAGTATAATTAGCATTTTGAAACCCTTTTTAAAGGGTTTTGGCATATTAACACATCAAGACAACCTGTCAAGGGGTTATAGGAGCGGGTAACGGGAATCGAACCCGTGTACTCTGATTGGCAACCAGATGCACTACCACTGTGCTACACCCGCATTAAATTTTTTCTGCAATACCTTGAATCCACCCTTTAACTCGGCAAGTAAGTTCGGTATTGCATATAGTTAGATGGAGAGTTCCATAGGGGAGAGTATTTCTGGGTCGTTTTCCTTTACTGGCTTTACTTACTTGTATTTGCGGTGGGTGAAAATTTGCCCTTGGTAAGTTAGTAATTTTCATCCAAAAATTTGTTGCGTTCTTTTTGTTTATTCTGGGATAGAGATGAATTCTCGCTCTAATTTTTTCATCTTGAATATTACATGTTTCTCTAAAAAACTTCATTATCGTTTTTATCATTAGTGGGTTGGAATTGCCAAAACGTAGACTATTTCGATTACTCACGCTTCCTTCTGCCCAATATAATGCAGCCCCTATGTATTTAAGATCTTTTTTTGACACATTTTTAATTTCTTTTATTTCATCTTTTTTATAGATCCCTCTTAATTCAGCTGCTTTTTTCGCTCGCGTTCTTGCATTGCGTTTGTTATTATCTAACCATTTTTTACGCGCTCTTTTTTGTATTTTCGCTTTTATTCTTGGAGATACTTTTAAATTATGAAGCCAATTAGAAAGAGTAGATTTTGGGACGTTGTAAATTGCTCTTATTTCGCTATGGGTTTTACCTAGCTTTCTAAGAGCAATTATTTTAGATTTGAGATGCGTAAATCCTCCTTTAATTTTCGAACGGGGTATATCCATTATTAGTCATTTTAACCCAGTTCGATATTCATTATCAATGTGCATAATTTTGTGCCGCGGGCCAGACTTGCACTGGCGCCCTTCGCTTTTTCAGAGCGACGCTCTACTACCTGAGCTACCGCAGCCCATTAAAAATTTTAACTAATTTATAATAAAAATAGTGTCAACTCTGAATTTTTCTAGGTCCTCCTCTTTTCTTTAAAGATTCCATATTAAACCTTTGTTTTATTTCCTTAATAAATTCTGGTTTCCCAAAAATTCCTGAATCCAGCTTACTGCGAATATATTTTAAATGATTTTCTTCTATTATTTTGTCTATATTATCTATTATCTAAGTATATTTGCCTTCTCTTTTCTGGGTTAGGGCTTAATCCTAAATAATACGGATCTACATCTATCAGATCATTTATTAAAGAAT
>VGKE01000107.1 GCA_016867195.1 Candidatus Nealsoniibacteriota bacterium
TGCCACTAAAGCCTGGACTTTGCCTGCGGGCGAGGGCGGGAAAACCGCTTATGTGAAATTTAAAGATGCTGCCGGAAACTGGTCAATCGCCCATTCAGATACCACTATATTAGATAACACCCCGCCCAGCGGTACTGTTGCCATCAATAATGGCGGTGAGACAACGGATAATTGGGAGGTTGTTTTAAACCTCTCTATCAATGACTCAGGAAGCGGTATGGCCAGCCCTGCCCAAATGCAATTCTCCAATGATAATACGGACTGGTCTGTCCCTGAATATTATGCCGCCACTAAATCCTGGAGCCTTTCTTCGGGCTTTGGGGTAAAAACCGTCTATGCCAAGTTCAAGGATGCGGCGGGAAACTGGTCAGAGAGCATTTCCGACACTATTGAGGTATTGAATGTGCCCAAGGAACGTATTTATATCTACCTCAACGGCCAGCGGGTGGCAATGGAGGAGAACGGCAAGAAGTATTTCTTCCATAACGACCACCTTGGCGGAACCAACATAGTAACCGATGAAGCCGGCCAGCAGGTCAAGTATATGGACTACCAGCCTTATGGCGAGACTAAAACAGAAGAAGGCTCGCTGGCAGTCAAAAAGAAATTCACCGGCAAGGAGCTGGACGACAGCACCGGGTTATATGACTACGCCGCCAGGCAATACGACCCCAAAATTGGAAGATTCATCACTGCCGACCCTATTGATTTTAGCGATGCAGGAGTAAAGTTGGCCGGCGGCAAAGACCTACCAACTTTCCTAGCTAATCCGCAGAATCTGAACCGCTACAGTTATTGCCTGAATAATCCGATAAAATTTACCGACCCAGATGGGTTGTTAACAGAGTTAGTGCCGGGCATAAAGATACCTTGGAATAGAAAGGGGGGATGGTCACAAAAAAGTTTGATCAGTAAGAATTTAATAGCAAAAGGTGAAACAGTGAGAGAATTTTCTTGGCCTGGATTTTTATTCAGTAAAAATTTATATAAAAGTTTAGCCAACGAATTGATAGAGGCGAAAAGATTAGCAGATATTAAAAAAGAAAAATTTAATATTGTAGCGCAGAGCTGGGGTGGTCCTGCAACTGTTGAAGTCTTGAGTGCATTAAAGTTAGAAGTTGATAATTTAATTACATTAAGCAGTCCCGTTACTTCATTGATTAATAAACCACAAGGCGTAAAAAAATGGACTAATTTTTTTAGCCCCATAGATCCATTCTCGTGGCCATCTTTCGGTACAAATGCCGATCAAAATTTTATTTTAGGCATACATTTTTTCGATTTTGAAAATCCATTTGTTGTTAAGGGGATTCAACGTATAATAATTAAAGATAATAATAACGCTAAAAAGAAGGCAAAAGATGAAAATTAGTTTTCAAAATAAAGTTAAAATTGTGTCAGTAATTGGTTTCTGGTCTTGCGTAATTGGTTGGTTAGGACTTATTTTTCTAGCACCAATCACATTACTTTGTGGATTTCTCCTTATACGATATAAACAAAAAATGAGTGGTATAGCATGTCTCATAATTGGTGCGATTCAATTAGTTGCTTTAATATTTGCTATGATTGGAGTCCCAATTTCATTGTAATGAAAGCATTATGAAAGAGCAGTATTGAACAGCATTAAGACTGTTTCTATATATATAACCCGTTTTTTCAGCGGAATTCCGGGGCGAATTCCGGGCGAATTCCGGGCGGGCAATTCCGGGCGAATTCCGGGGACACACTACTTAATTCCCCTTCGGCAATTCCGGGCAATTCCGGGGACACACTACTTAATTCCCCTTAGCTCTTTGACATTGAGTTAATCTGGTAAAAAAGCTATGTTAGATTTCGCTATTCCTTGCGTCTATTATA
>VGKE01000108.1 GCA_016867195.1 Candidatus Nealsoniibacteriota bacterium
GCAATGACGTAGTGACTATAAACAACGCTATTATTTCCTACAAATAAAAATATCAAAAATCCGTCCTGATTTCCGGGACGGATTTTTGATTTTAGATTTAAACCTCTTCGTCTATTCCTTCATCTATGGGCGTTTCTTCGTCCGGGGATGTTTCAGACGTTTCATCTGTTTCGTCTGAAAACGTTTCATCTCCCGGAGTGTCATCATCATCTTGAGAGGTAAAAGTAGGATATAGTTCCCTTTGGAGCATAAGTCCATTTATTCGTTATTAGAACAAAGCCGACCTTTAGCGCCTCATTAGAAAAACTTTTTTCTAACGGGGCAAATCTACTATATCCCATTATAAAAAGCCAGATAGGCCTGTCAATAGTGTAAAAGTGTGTTAAGATAAAATAATGCGATTTATTGCCGATTTTCATATTCACTCTAAATATTCCCGGGCGACCAGTAAGGATATGGACATAGAAAATTTGGCTAAATGGGCGGTAATCAAGGGAATAAAGGTTCTGGGCACCGGCGATTTCACCCATCCCGAATGGTTTAAAGGTTTAAAAGAGAAATTTGCGCCGGCAGAGCCAGGGCTTTTTAAGTTAAGACCTGCAGGGACCAAGCCTTTATTAACCAGTGAAGAGCGGGTCCTCAACGAGAAAACTCGCTTTCTGCTAACCTCGGAAATTAGTTGTATTTATTCAAAGGCGGGAAGAGTTAGAAAAATTCATATTTTAATTTTTGCTCCGGACTTTGAAACAGTAGAAAATATCAACGCTCAACTTGGGCGGCTCGGTAATCTGAAATCTGACGGCCGGCCAATTTTAGGACTGGATGCCAAAGAACTGGTAAAAATTGTTTTAGGAATTTCTGAAGATTGTCTGATTGTCCCTGGCCATTTAATGACTCCCTGGTTTTCTTTGTTTGGTTCAAAGTCCGGATTCAATTCTTTAGAGGAATGTTTTGAGGAATACTCAAAATATATATATGCGGGCGAGACCGGTCTTTCTGCGGATCCGGAAATGCTTTGGCGGATGTCTGACGGCAGAAGAATTACTTTAATAAGTAATTCAGACGCGCATAGTCTGGCCAAGTTGGGCAGAGAGGCAAATGTTTTTGACGCTGAGTTAAGCTATTTTGCGATCGTTGAGGCAATAAAAACAAAAAACCCCAAAAAGTTTCTTTGGACCATTGAATTTTTCCCCGAGGAAGGAAAATATCACTACGACGGGCATCGGGCTTGCGGACTAAGAACCTCGCCGGAAGAGTCGCGAAGGTATAATAATATCTGTCCCAACTGCGGCAAACCCTTAACAATTGGTGTTTTGAATAGAGTAGACGAACTGTCTGATAAAGAACCGGGTTTTAAGCCGGAAGGGACTATCCCCTTTAAAAGTTTAATTCCCCTGAAAGAGATAATCGCTGAAATCCTGGGTCAGGGCGTTGGGACAAAACAGGTTGAGATTGAATACCAGAATTTAATTAAAAAAATCGGTTCAGAGTTCGACGCCTTGCTAAATGCTTCTTTGAAAGATTTAAAAATTGTTACCCGGTCAGAAATTGCCGAAGGTATAATCAGGGTTAGGGAAGGAAAGGTGACGGTTGAGCCGGGCTATGACGGAGTTTTCGGTAAAATTCGTCTCTTCCCCCAGGGAGAACAAAAGACCTTATCAAAACAAAGCACTTTATTCTAAGTTTATTCATCAACGAATAACGAATATGTTGCGAATTTGCGAATTTACGAATTTACGAATTTACGAATATAAAATTCGTTATTATTTGGAAACTTAGTTTCCAAATAATAGTTTCCAAATAATCAATAATCATATGTAGGAAATAATAGCGTTGTTTATAGTCACTACGTCAT
>VGKE01000109.1 GCA_016867195.1 Candidatus Nealsoniibacteriota bacterium
ACGAAAATGTAAAATAGTAAGCTAGCAACTACCGAGAACTGTTCTCGGCAATATTGCCGAGAACAGTTCTCGGTTGGTTTTAGAATGTAAATAACGCGGTGAATTCTTACATATTATACAATATATTGAAAAATTCGGAATAATAGGATATAGTTAGATATAGTTAATCCATCTTGCTCTTTGCAAGAAGATAAAAACAAACAAGGAAAGGAATGAAAGATGAAGAATTTGCTCTTTAAAATTTTGTTTGTGATAGATGTCTACACAATGGGTGTCTTCGTTGGTTTAACGGTTATGATTTTGAGAACTCTTGGCGTCATAAAAGTGCTTAATTGGAATCGACTTCCGAAGTACGGAAGAAGTCCCGAATTGTTTAAGAATGGGTTGATTGTGGTTTGCAACCACCCTTCTTTGCTGGAGCCAATTACTGTTTCCGGCCTGTTTTTCGGACACTATTTTTGGCATCCTTTCAAACTTTCTCCCTGGAATATCGCGGAAGAAAGAAACTATAAAAACAGGTGGTGGGAATGGGCTTCTCCCCGAATCGTCTGGATAGACAGATCAAGTTCGAAAAAATCCAGGGAAGCGTTTAGAGAAACGCAAAATATATTGAGATCCGGAGGAGTAGTAATTATTTTTCCGGAAGGGGGAAGGACCGAAGGCGGAAAAACCTCTCCGACTTCGGAAAAAGACTTTCTCTACGCAAAAAGGGGCGGCAAGATAAGGCCCTTAAAAGAAGGGGTTGGATTATTGGCTAAAAGAACGAACGCTTCCGTGCTTTTTTTGTGGACAAGCGGCTCGGAAAGCGTAATGCCGAACATTCCGGGAAAACTTTATTCTTTTCCAAGATTGATAGGCAATGGTGGGGTGAATAGAATTTTGATTAAGGTCGGAGGAGTTCTAAGATTTAACGCCGAAGAATCGGCAAGCGAAATAACTCAGAAAATCGCCTGCGAACTTTTACGATTGGCAGACGAATAAAGGAGTAGGTGATTCCCTACTCCTTTTTTTAAAAATTAATATTGTTAGATAATTGTTCTAAATTTTTCAAATAACTAATATGAAAATCACAATTTGCGGGAGTATGGCTTTTGCCAAAGAAATGATTGATTATAAAAATAAATTAGAAAGTATGGGGCATTTCGTTATTATTCCATCCAGTACAGAGGCCTGCATTGAAAATCCTGAATTAAATATGGATATAGATTTTTGCTTGCAAACAAATATTTAAAAAGAGCATTTTAATTTTATTTCAAAAAGCGACGCTATTTTAGTTTTGAATCATGAAAAAAACGGAATCAAGGGATATATTGGCGGTTCAACATTAATGGAAATGGCTATAGCCAGCCATTTGAATAAAAAATCTATCTTCTTAACGAAATACCCGATGTAAACGATTTAAGATATTCTATTGAAATCCAATTGACAAAACCAACGGTATTAAACGGAGATTTGAATAAAATAAGTTGATTATAATTGGAGGAATTTATATACAAAATACAAAGTATGTGTAAAATTCGTGCGATCGCACGAATTTTACACAGGGTTAAAAGAGATGTTTATCTAAAAACCTAGTGAGAATTTATTTTCTCTTCAGGATTTTTTATATTAATAGTTTTCCACAAGTGGTTTGATTTACAATTAAAGTTATTTTTTATAGAATAAAGAAATTTATCAACCCTGTTAGAAGTTTCATTTATATCTCTAGTGGGGCAAAAGACCTATGAAAATTTCTAATGAAGCGAAAAAGAAAATCACTATTTTAGCAATGGTTGTTTTTATATTACTCCTCATTTTTGGAGGCCTTTTCTATTGGTGGCAGAAACCCAA
>VGKE01000110.1 GCA_016867195.1 Candidatus Nealsoniibacteriota bacterium
TTTTAGGGCGTAAAAAATAACGATATTGCCCAACTTTCTTTCTTCAATATCCTTGCCGATTTTTTTGCCAAATTCTTTTTCCTCTCCAAAAATATCCAAAATATCATCTTGAATTTGAAAAGCGAGCCCCAGGTTAAATCCGTAATTCTTCAAGCCGTTTCTTTCTGATTTTTTGGCTTTGGCAGATATCGCGCCGGTTTCGCAGCAGGCCTGAATTAAAGAGGCGGTTTTTTTGCTCACCATTTCTAAATAATCTCTCTCGGTTATTTTATTATAACGGTTCTCAATTATGTATTTTTCGTCTTTCCTTCCGGAATATTCAAATAAAATATCTAAAATTTCTCCATCAACAACGGCTTTCATTGTTCTGGCAAAAATTTCAGAAATTTCTGTCGGATGCATAGATTTATTTGCCGCTTGAAAAATAGCGGCCGAGTAATCTATCCCCACGCACTCGGCAATTGATTTGCCAAACTTAAACCAGACCGTTGGTTTTCCCCTTCTTAATAAACTATTATCAATTATATCGTCATAAATTAAGGTGCAGTTGTGAAGAATTTCCAATCCAGCGGCCGGGTATAAAACGTCTTTAACTTTTCCCCCACAGGCCAAACAACTGATAATGGTTAAAACCGGTCTGAATCTTTTGCCGCCCGCCGCAACCTGATAGTTAACTAATTTTTCTGTTTCTTTATCAACCGACCTGTTCAAAATTTCTTTAATCTTAGAATCAATCGGTCTCCTCCATTTCTTAAAAACAAGTTCTATTTCTTTTTCCTTACTGTTTTCCATTTTTTTCTTTGTTATATTTAATTTTATATTATAGTATATTTCACCTCTTAAAACAAGGGCGCCTGAAGTTATGCATCTTTATAAAAACCCCTAGTTGAAAACCTAAGGGGTTTTTGGACACTGGCTCAGTCTTGGACGCTGATTCAGTCCAACTCCCATGCGGGTGAAGAAAACCATCCTTGCGGCAGTCGTTTTCCTGTTCCCTCGCACTCGTGACATTTTCCAGTATTCTCACACATCTCACACCCTTTCCCCGCGCAAATCACGCACGATTTCCTTCCCTGACAAATCAGGCATTTTTTCATTTTTTGGCAATCGTGACTTTGGTCTTTCTCTCTGGTCATAGCTGTTTCCTTTCACTATTTTCGGATAAAAGAACTCTTGAAAGAACAATTGAGAAGTATAAAAAAACTTCTCATCTCCATCGTCTGTATTAAAACAAACAACAGGGACGAGAAGTCTTCTTGCGCTGAAGCGCTGAAGCACCCGCGGTGCCACCCTTTTTTGTCCGATGTTTATCGGACCGCTCACCGACTCAATTAAGAAGCGGTTATCCTCTGATTACGGAGGAAGCCGGGTTCCCACATCGGTTTTTTACCTGTAGCAGAAACCACCTTCCCAGGCCCAACCCCCCTTCAATAATTTCGGGGGACCCGGTTCATAGGCTTTATAATTTTAAACAATATCTTAATACTAAGACCCTTGAATAATTTAATTATTCAACACTATTAACATTATAAAAACAAAAAAGGATTGTCAAGAGACATTTTCCCTCTTCGTCTTCTCCTTCAATTCTTTAATTTGTTTCTTCAATTCTACCATTTTCAGCTCCCGGCCAATGGTTAATTTATGAAATTTTTCTAAATCAGCCACTTTTTGCTGGAGTTCTTTTGTCTTCCCCTCAAGATCAACCCGGACTTTTTCCGAGACCTTTTTTTCTTGTTTTATCTGTTGAACCATTGAATTAAAATTATTAGTTAACTCTCCCAACTCATCTTTTGCCTTTATTTTTATTATATAA
>VGKE01000111.1 GCA_016867195.1 Candidatus Nealsoniibacteriota bacterium
TAATATTTACCCTAAAAATATAGTTGAGAAAGCAATGTGGGACAAGAATTTAAGCGTGAACAAAAGATTTTTTAAAGAGGTACATCAATTTCTAAGGCCTCAAGGGAGAATATATTTTCTTCAAGCTAATTTCGGAGAAGTTAAAAAGGTAAAGAAACTTATAAAGCAGTCTGGATTTGTGATAAAAAATACATTCAAAGAAAAAGATCGTTGGCGAATTTTCTATACTTTTGAATTAATAAAAAAGTGATATTATTTTATTTGATTTAATTTATTCCGCTGCCCGCTCGCAAAAAATTTTTTGGTGAAACCAAGCGAGGGCGGGGCGGGAAGGAAAAGGGGTTTGGGGAAAAGGAATTCCCGCCCCGCCCGAGCGGTTTGGGATTTTGCGAAACGCCGCAGGCGTTTCGTTGGAAATTGGTTCGCGCATTTTCAATTATAGTCCACCATGAGGAATATGGAGAAAAAATATATTACTAAACAGGGCTTGGAAAAACTTAAAAAAGAATTGGATTATTTGAAAACCGTAGAGACCAGAAAAATAGCAGGCCTTATTAAAGATACTGCTTCTTTCGGCGATTTAAAAGAAAATTTCGCCTATCACGAGGCAAAGGAGAAACAGGCCTTTTTACAAGGCAAAATTTTAGAGATTGAGGAGAGAATTCGCAATGTTGAAGTGATTGAAAACAGGCAAAATAACAAAGTTAATCTCGGTTCCAAGGTTTTAGCATCTTTAAACGGAGAAAAAGAAGAATTTGAAATTGTTGGACCAGCCGAGGCAGATTCCTTAAAAGGAAAAATTTCCTACGAATCGCCTTTGGGTAAAGCCATTATTAATAAATCGGTTAATGATGAAATAGAAGTTGAAATCGGAGACAATGTTTTAAAATGTAAAATTTTTAAAATAGAATGATGGGCCAGTAGTTTAGTGGCAGAACATCGCATTTGCAATGCGAAGATCGTGGGTTCGATTCCCACCTGGTCCATTTGATTTTTTTTATATTTTTGTTAAAGTAATTTTAGAACTATTTTAACAGCAATCCGATGTCGGATTGCAACAGCACACTTTCATTTTCATTTAGATAGAGAAGGGGATTGTTATGAGTAACCGAAATTTCCGGCAAATATTGGATAGACAATGGGCTAGCGGCAACTTCGTTTGTGTCAGTTTGGGTTTTAACCCTTGGGGAACTCCGACCAGTCAGATCAGTGAATCTAAGTATATGAGCCCTAGGCAAGTGGAAATCGCTTCCAGTAGAGCGATCGTGGAAGCAACTAGGGATCTCGCGTGCGCCTACTATCTGGACACCGCTTCTTACGAAGAGCGCGGCAATGATGGTAAGTTTGTTTTAACGTGTACCTTCGCGAACATTAGCGCAATTGCGCCAGGCGTTCCGGTGATTATGGACACTAAGTGTGCAAGCGCCGGTAGGACCAATGCGAAGTATGTAGGGTCAATATTCGGGGCCTATTATCCGGTGGACGCTGTTACGCTTCATCCGTGCCTTGATTCCGGAGCCAAAACGCTTCAGCCATTCCTTGAACGAACGGATAAGGGAATATTTGTATCTTGCTCTATGGCAGAAGAGTTTCGAAAGCTTCAGGTTGCCATATCGATGGAAGAAGTATCTTCGTTAAATAGAGCCAATGCTGTGCCTTGGTTAAGTGGAATTGCCACCACGCAAATACCAATGCCAGTTTATTTGGCCCACACAGTTGCCGAGACCTGGAATAAAAATAAGAATTGCGGGATCGTAGTTAA
Organism: Candidatus Nealsoniibacteriota bacterium; assembly: GCA_016867195.1. GTDB lineage: Bacteria > Patescibacteriota > Minisyncoccia > Minisyncoccales > GWA2-38-27 > VGKE01. The sequence goes on from VGKE01000111.1 coordinate 1,763, forward strand.
CCCAGACCTTTCTGA
>VGKE01000112.1 GCA_016867195.1 Candidatus Nealsoniibacteriota bacterium
AAAATAAAAAATAAAAATTGGCGATAATTTTCCCGGGATTGATCAAAATTAATTCCTCCGCGGCGACCCTTTTCCCAATAGACAAACTTTATCATAAAATATTTTCGTTAAATCGTATTTAACTGACGAAATATCCCTGGATAAAAAATCCCAGAGCCAGTATATGGAAAACGGCCAGGATTGACCATATAACTGCCTTAAACCAATGATTTTTAATTTCTGTGATAAAAATAAAAAAAGAAACCGACAAAAGGGCATAGCGGGGCATGGAAGAAAGTGTACCGGTAAGGGTGGGAAGAAGCAAATTGGCAACAGAAAAAAGAGCCAAACCCAATCGGTCGAGATTAATAATTTTTAATTTAAAATTTCTTAATAGATCAAATATTAAAACAATAAAAACCAGATTAAAGACCAAAAATTCAAAGACAGAAACCAAGTACTGAAAATTCATGTTGGCGGTGAGAAAAATTTTTAGGTAACGAAAATATACTTGAGGAAGAAAAATAAGCCGAGTTGATCGATTGGCGCCAAAAGTCGGCTGGGAATGGAAAAATAATAAAGGATCGCCGGTAGTATACCAGAGATACAAGCAATAAACAAAAAGGCCAAGAATAGGAGAAATAACGGTTAGAATTAGTTTAAAATTGGCGGAATTGGTTTGTTGACGCCGAGAATTAGTAGGGATAGGCTTTCGGTTCAATAAATGAAAAATAATCGGGATAATTATAAACACGCCGACCAGTCGGGTGAGCGAAGCCAAGAAAGCAAAAAAACCGGCGAGAAAATAATTTCTCTTCTTTAAAAAATACAAGCAGACAACAAATAAAAAGAAAAACAATCCTTCGGTATAAACAGCCCCAAAATAAAAAGAAGTGGGGAAAACCAAGACGGTTAAGATCAGTAAAAATTTATTAGAGCCAGGCGAAATTAGCCCGATATATTTTAATAACATAAAAAGGGCAAAAAACAGCGAAATATTAGAAACCACCAAGGCGGCCAGAAGAGTATTATTAAAAAAAATTGGAGCCAACATTTTTATTATTAGGGGATAAAGAGGAAAAAAAGCCTGTTCATGTTGAGCATAACCCCGCTGTGCAATTAAAAGATAATGAATGCCGTCGAAGTTGGCCAAAGAAGAGAGAAAATTGGGCAAGTGATATGAAGAAAGTTGGTCTTTATAAGGAAAAAAGCCCAGATACGGGATAAATATTGGGGCAAAATAGGCAATCGCCAAATCCAACAATCGCCAAATAGAAAACAAAACGATAATCGGCATAGTGATATTATACTCTTTAGGATGTTGCGGGGTTTTTACTCAATTAAGGCCTGGCCTTATAGAATAATTTGTATTATTATAAATAATAAAGAAATCTGGATTGTTCACATCAAACACAGGGGGCAAGTATATATGCCCCTTCGCCTTGATATTTAGAAAGGCTTTGGCAGGCACATCCCCATCTAATCGACTATTGGAAACTTAAAGGTTGCAAACCCAAGCAAGATGGGTATACATGGTTATACTTTAAAATATGTTTGGATTTGGAGTTTGTAAACGATCCAAATAACCCCCGAGGTTATTTTTGGGTTAAAAGTTGCAAACATAATATTGTACATTTATATTATATGGAAACGATCGCCATTTCCCAGTTTTGTAATAATTTACCCAGATTAATTGATGAAATAAATACCTATATGAAAAGGCTGGTTATTTCTGTACTCAATTCGGGGCATAGCTTAGATGGCTAAAGCGTCAGGCTGGGGGTCTGAA
>VGKE01000113.1 GCA_016867195.1 Candidatus Nealsoniibacteriota bacterium
CTCCTCGCAATGACGAAAATGTAAAATGGTAAGCTAGCAACTACCGAGAACTGTTCTCGGCAATATTGCCGAGAACAGTTCTCGGTTGGTTTTAGAATGTAAATAACGCGGTGAATTCTTACAGATAAAATTACTATGAAAAAGATTATTCAAGTTCATATATATAAAAGCGAGAAATATTACGTGGCCGAATGTCTTGATTTACCGGTTGTTACCCAACGGGATAAAACAAACATTAACAATGCCCAATCACCTTGAATTAGACAAGGGGACACTTAAAGCTACTTATCCCAGGCCTTAAGATATATTTCCGAAGATAAATTAAAACCTTATTTTTATTACCAATAAATTTAAAATTAACTTGGTTAAACTTGTTTCCAATATTTATTTTTTATCTTAGTAGTATCTTTTTTTTGGGGTTGATTGTCGGAAGTTTTTTGAATTGCGTGATTTATCGGTTTACCTTGAGGGAACCGAGTTCCCTTAATAATAAGGAACTCGGTTCCTTTAGTTCTTTTGCAAAAGGACGCTCATTTTGTCCTCACTGCAAACATACTTTATCTTGGCCGGACTTGATTCCGGTTTTTAGTTTTTTATTTTTAGGCGGCAAATGTCGGTATTGTAGCAAACGCATTTCTTGGCAATATCCAGCCGTAGAAATATCAACAGCGCTGATATTTTTATTAATTTCCAATTTTCAATTTTCAATTTTCAATAAATTTTCAATTTTCAATTTTCAAACAATTTTATATTTAGTTTATTTATTTATAACCAGCTCTTTATTAATAGTAATTTTTGTTTATGATTTAAAGCATTATATCATTCCAGACAGCATAATATTTTCCGCAATTGGCCTGGTTTTTTTATTTTGGATTTTGGATTTTGGAATTTGTAATTTGTTTGGAATTTGGTGCTTTGAATTTGAAATTTTAAATCCATTAATTTCTGGTTTAGTGGCGGCAGGATTATTTTTGTTTATTATTTTGGTTTCCCGCGGCAAGTGGATGGGGATGGGCGATGTTAAGTTGGCTTTTTTTATGGGTTTATTTCTCGGTTTCCCCCAGATAATAGTTGCTCTGTTTCTTGCTTTTTTAATTGGTGCTATAATAGGAACAGGATTGGTTTTGGCTAAAAAAAGGGTCCTGAAAAGCGAAGTGCCCTTTGGGCCATTTCTGGTTACCGGCACATTTATCGCCTTTTTTTGGGGCGAGGAAATAATTCAGTGGTACTTAAATTTATTTAATTTTTAATGAATTTTAAATTTTTAGACGAAAATAAAGGATACATCGGTATCCCGGAACTTCTGGTGGTTGTTGCTATTATAGCCATTTTAACATTGGTTGCTTTGATTAATTATCCGGCGGCTAGAAAACAATTGGCTTTGCAACGTTCGGCCAGTCAATTAGCCCAGGATATCAGAAGGGTCCAGGAAATGGCTTTGGCAGCCGAGGAAGTTGGTGGTGCTATTCCAGCCGGCGGTTACGGAATACATTTAAAAAAAGTGTCTCTAAGCCCTTCAGGGCCACCCCACACATCTTATGTTTTATTCGCCGATATAAATTCCGATCAGGCGTACAGTCCTGGCAGCGAGAAAATTGGGGATGATATTAATTTTGAAAGCGGGATAAAGATAAAAAATCTTACAGCAAATCATATTAACATAATTTTCGTGCCGCCAGACCCGACAACCTATCTTACCAATCAAGACTCTCAGGATTTGGGCGGCCAAGTTTTAATTGAGATTTCTCTGATTAACGACGA
>VGKE01000114.1 GCA_016867195.1 Candidatus Nealsoniibacteriota bacterium
TCCTGCCGAATTTCTTTTTTCTTGAAATCAGTTTCTTGACCTGAGTTTTAGACAAGCCGGTCATTCTTGCAATGTAATTTTTAATGATTGTTTTATGCTTTTTTCTGCAAGAAAAATACAGGAACTAAATGCCGAGAAACGTTCTCGGCATATAAAACGAGGCGTCCCTGTTTTGCTTTTCGTTCCCTTTCCTTCTTTTCAAGAATAATAGTTTTTACGCTTCAACCCTAATTTTTGCGCTTCTTGCGAGTTTTTTTTAACTCTTCTTTTTCTATCTCTTTAGATAATTTCAAAAGATTAGGATTATCAATAACCTCATCAATATGCTCCCACCAGGGCTGAGTGGGAAATTTTTTGTCTTTCTTCCAGCATTCAAAAGCCTCTAAAAGATTTTCTGTCACATCGATCTGGTGGACCAATCTCGCCTCGCTGCTTTTCATCTGGTGATAACTTAACCATAAATTTATTATTTCTCTCTTCAGGTCTTTGGGTAATTTTGAAGTCATTTTTCTTAGCGCCTTATATTCTTTTTTAAATTTATTGATATATATTTCTTCTTTCTTTTTTATTGAAAGCCGGCGCCATCTTTTTACAAGTTTATTTCTCTCTTTTCTGTCTTTTGGCAAAAAACCGTCATAAGGCGTAATATCACCTGTTATAATCTTGCAGATGTCGTGAACCAGTGCTACTTTTAAGGCTTTTTCCATATTAATCTTCCCGTCCCTTCCTAAAAGCCATATCATCCACGCCATTCGGAAAGAATGATCGGTAGCGCTATCCGGTTTTTTTACTCCATAAAACGTAATTCCTTTTCTTCTAACATCTTTCAATTTTCCAATTTCCAGCAGAAAATTAAATATGTTTTTCATAGGGTTTAAAAAAGAGAAAAAGATCCATCGGACTTTCGATATTTTTTAAAAATATTTTCCAAATCTTCTGCCCTGTTTATATAAATTAGAACCTTTTTAATGTCAACTTCGATTTCTGGGGGCAACTTTCCATCGCGCATAAGTTCTTTTATTGCGATTAATTTTTTTAAATTTCCCCGCCTTAACTTGCAATTCCATTTGATATAGGCGAGCTCGCATAGCGTCCCGGCGCTTAATCCAACACAAATACATATGTCCGGAATGGCCGTAACGTTATAATTCGCCCAAAACCAGTTTGGCTCTTTTCTAATTTTATCCATATTTTTTATATACGGATCAACATGTTCTTTTGGCCAGGGAATTCCTTTTTTAGGATAAAGAACAACTACTTTTTTACCGTTGTTTCTTTTATAGGAAAGGGCTACGTTATATGCCATTCCTTTATCGCCGTTTACCCACAATTCACATCCTAATTCCGCAAGAATCTTCCCAACTTCTTCAGCCCTTTCAACAAAAAAATCGATTGATCTATTAGTTAATTTGCTCAACTTTTTAATATTAGTTGGGCCGATTATGCCCACTTTTAAAACCTTCATAATTTAGAATATTTGAATTATCTCTCTTTTAATCTTTCTTCTTTAATCTTTTAAAATCCTTGAAATTACCGGATATTTTTTCTCGTCCGTTTTTGTAAAACCATAATAAGTAAAAAGAGAATTGTCTTTTTTATCTTTCTTTTTCATAGTTCAACCATAAAAAACCCTTACAAATAACCCTTATTAAATTATACCAAACCAGGGCTGAAACAACAATAAAATGAAAAACATACAACAATGTTAAACAATGTTAAACATCCGATGTTTAACACTTTTGAAAATTCAA
>VGKE01000115.1 GCA_016867195.1 Candidatus Nealsoniibacteriota bacterium
GGATTGAACGTTCTTATAGGGAAGATGGATTAATAATGCCATGAGCAGCACGCTTTTTATTTTTTATAGTATTGGCATATCGGCAACCCTGCTTATAAGCTGGGTGGTTTATTTTTTTCTTCGCCAAGGCCGGCGCGAATTACCTCATTGGTTTTTTTGGGCATGCATTGCCGCCTCCGGGTATATTTTTCTCGCCCAAATTTTAAAGTACGCGGCCCTTAATATGTATGTGGATTTCGCTCATTGGCTACAGGTATTGCGTAACATTTCTATAAAAGGTTTGCCCGAAATATTAACTCATGAATTTATTTTTTCCGGGACAACAAATTATTTCTCCGTCCATTTTGTCCCACTGATTTATGCGCTTGCGCTTCCTTTTAAGTTAATTTCTCGGCCCGAGACACTTATCATATTAAACGTACTTTTAATGTTTTCTTCTATTATTCCGCTCTACGGGCTTGCTTTTAATATAAAAAAAAACAAATACTTTACCTTATTTATAACAGTTCTTTTTCTCTGGTATCCGACCTTCCAATATATTACTCTTTACGAGTTTGAGATGCTTAGATTTAGCATTCCGATTTTACTCTGGATGCTTTATTTTTGGGAAAAAAAGAATATCGGACTTTATTTTTTATTTACTCTATTGGCAGTGTTAGCGCGCGAAGAAGTCGGATTAACCATAGCGATGTTCGGAGTTTATCTTTTATGGAAAGAACGACAGCGCAAAGTTGGGATTACCACTATTATTTTAGGCCTTGGTTCATTTTTAGTTATAACGCAATGGATAATGCCCGCATTTCGTTCGGGAGATTTTGTCCATGTCGGCGCTTACTGGTTCTCTCAATTTGGCGATACTTCAATTGGAATATTGAAAGGTATTATAACTCATCCCTTGCTTCTGATAAAAACCGTGTTTAATCCCATTAAACTTGCAAATATAGGAATGTTATTTCTGCCGCTTTTATTCTTACCGTTTTTAGCCCCGGCAGTGCTTATAAGCATTATCGCGAGCATCGGAATCGGACTATTAAGCGGCGCGCCAGAGCATACTTCGTATATGCTTTACTATATTTCTCCCAGCGTCCCGTTTATTTTTTATGCGCTTCTAAAGGCATGGCCCAAGATTACTGCTCGATTTAATGCTCGAGCCGTTATGAGCGCGATGTTAGCGGGAATAATTATTTCTAATATTTTTTTCGGTCCGTCGCCAATCTCGCTTCAATTCTGGTCCAAAAATTTACGGCCAGCTCCTTTTCGCACTCAGAATTTTCATTGGTCGGCTTATCGCGTCACTGATCACCAGCGAAAGGTGGAAGAATTTGTGCATTTAATTCCAGATGAGGCTATTGTTTCCGCAGAGCAATTCTTGGCACCAAGACTATTTAAAAAGAAAGGGATGATGGTATTTCCCCAATTAGAAACAGACGACGGTAAATATAAGGCCGAGTACGTTTTTATTGATAAAACCAATCCTGTAAAAACCGGCGCCGTAGCAGTGCCCGGCTCTTGGGATGGCCTGCGTCAAAACCCTCAATTCTATTATGATTGGGTTGAAAAGGATTTTTTGTCTTGGGAATTAATTAAGGCAGAGGACGGTTATTTTCTCTATCGTCGAAAATAATATGTCAGGATATCAACAAATTTATTATCCGGAAAGCAAGTTTGGCGGCTTTACTTATCTTGATGGCACAATTGTCTTTTATTCAAG
>VGKE01000116.1 GCA_016867195.1 Candidatus Nealsoniibacteriota bacterium
TAGAGGAAAGGACAAATCTTCTAAAATTTAATAACAATGTTCTTTTGCAAATTAAAGAGAAAGTAGATAAAAATATTAGCTTAAGAAAAATTTTTGATGGGTTCATTATGTCAGAAGGCCAGGAGAAAAATCTTAATAAACTATTAGAAATGATTAAAGACAAAATTGATAACAAACTTATCCCGGAAAGAAGGAATAAAGAAAATTATATTAGTGATATATTATATTTTTACGGGAGTAAAGAATCTTAATTTTAAAATATTATGCTTGATATCAAATTTATTCGGGAAAATCCGGAAAAAGTAAAACAGGCATCTGAAAACAAAGGGATTGAGGTTGATATTGACCGGCTTTTGAAATTAGACGAGCAGAGAAGAGCTTATATTCAAGAATCGGAAAAATTAAGGGCAGAGCAGAAAAAAATTGGCAGAGATAATTTAGCCAAAGCAGTTAAAATAAAATCTCAATTAAAAACATTTCTGGCGAAGTTATCTGAAATAGAAAAAGAATTTAATGATTTAATGCTTCAGGTTCCCAATATACCCTTTAACGATGTGCCGGTTGGCAAAGATGAAACCGAGAATGTGGTTTTAAGGAAAGTTGGTAAACCGCCGAAATTTAGGTTCCAACCAAAAAATTATCTGGAAATAGGGAAGAAATTAGATATTATTGATGTTCAGAGGGCAGCCAAAGTTGCCGGTTCCCGGTTCGGTTATTTAAAAAAGGAAGCGGTCTTTCTGGAATTTGCTTTAATAAAGCTCGCCTTTGATTTCCTAAATAAGAAAGGGTTTATTCCGGTAATTCCGCCGGTAATGGTAAAAGAACGAATAGCCGAGGGAACGGGATTCCTTGAAGGAACAGATAAACAAGAATGTTATTGTTTATCAGATGACAATCTTTATTTAACCGGAACATCAGAACAATCATTGGTTGGAATGCACGCAGACGAAATTTTAGACGAGAAAAAATTACCCCTGCGTTATTTTGGATTTTCCACCTGTTTCCGTCGGGAGGCCGGCTCTTACGGTAAAGATACTAAGGGGATTTTAAGAGTTCATCAATTTGATAAAATAGAAATGGTTAGTTTTTGTCTGCCTGAAAATTCAAAAAAAGAGCATCAATTTTTACTCTCTTTAGAAGAAAAATTAATGAAATCCTTAAATCTGCCCTATCGGGTGGTGAATATCTGTACCGGCGACTTAGGTAGGCCGGCTGCTCAAAAATATGATATAGAAACCTGGCTACCGTTAGAAAATCGTTATCGGGAAACTCATTCCACATCTAGTTGCACTGATTTTCAGGCAAGACGATTGAACATTCGCTATCGCGATAAATCAGGCAAATTAAATTTTATCCACACCCTAAACGGGACCGCCTTTGCCATTGGCCGCACCCTCATCGCTATTATTGAAAATTATCAGCAAAAAGACGGCAGCGTCAAAGTCCCTCAAATCCTTCAGAAATACTTGAATTTCAAAATTATAAAATAAGATTGTACGAGGTCCGACCTCGTACAATTTTTACCTAACATTAAAGGCGGGATTATAATTATTGACAAAAATCAGTTGATAAGATTTTATATTATGTGTAGGAAATAATAGCGTTGTTTATAGTCACTACGTCATTGCGAGCCGCAGCGAAGCAATCCCAACATAAACATATAGATAACGAGATTGCTTCGTCGCTTCACTCCTCGCAATGACGAAA
>VGKE01000117.1 GCA_016867195.1 Candidatus Nealsoniibacteriota bacterium
CCATCCCGTGATATTTTTTTTCCTTGACAAAACCCGAAAGGAATTTGTAGTCACTCGGCCGGACTTTTCCTTGATATTTCACCTCAATAGCCAACTTCTCCTCCGGCAAGATAAAATCTATCTCTCTTCCTCGCCGATTATATAAAAAAAGCGAGCGGGCCTTATCTTTTAAAATTAAAGCAATATAATTTTCTACTTTAAAGCCAATATTGATAGGCTCAGGCAGAAGCGAGAGGAAATTGGTTGAGGCTGGATAAAGTTTGCGAAGAAGCCTTTTTTCACTGCGAAAACTACCACTTAAATTTAAGACTTTATTGATCAAAAGAGATTTTTCTAAGATAGACAGATATTTAAAAAGAGTCGCCTTCTTCATCTGAAGATCGGCCATAAGCTTGCCCGACTGAATTATCTGCCCTGTATTGGGCAAAAGCGACCAAAAGAGCCGCTCAAAATCAACTGTTTTTCTAATACCGTAAGTCTTTACAATATCAACTTCTAAAATTTTACCGATCATCCCTTCTTTAAGATAATCGATTTTTCTTGTGTTATCTTCTATTTTAAGAAGCTCTGGAAACTGGCCAAAATTCAAATAATCAATAAAGTCCTCTTTTTTTGCCAGTTTTTTATACTCGGAAAAACAAAGAGGTGGAAGACTTCTTTCGAAAATTCGACCAGCTAAACTTTCTTTTGATTTTTCACTAATAAATAATGAGGTGGAACCCGAAACAACAAATTTTATATTTTGATTAATGTCGTAATATCGTTTAAGAATATCCTGCCAAAAAGGGACAAGCTGTATTTCATCTAAGAAAATATAAACTTGGCTGGTAAGTCTGTGGATGGGCTGTTTAATAATTTTTTCAAAATAAAAATGAATGATTTCTTCTAAGGTTTGGGGTATCTCCGCAATCGTTGGTTGTTCAAAAGAAAAATATAAAATTTTGTTTGATTTTATACTCTCGTAAATCATTTGGGCGATGGCTTGTTTTAAAAGCGTGCTTTTTCCTGTTCTCCTTAATCCAGTCACACTTATTATTTGTCTTAATTTAATAATTTCGTTAAAAAATGTCTGAAAAATCCTTCTTTTTGGCCAAAAATACTCGCGAGGAATAAAATTTTGATCACGGAACCAGGGATTCTGTAAGTAAATTAGTTCATTTATTTTCATAATTATAGACTAAATGATACATTATGTCTATAATAATATAATATTGTGGACAAATTGTCAAGAAATGCTAATTTTTCCTAAACACCATTACCTTTGGGTGGTCGTAGACAGTAAAGGATTCGTCCGCGACTTCGTCGCGAATTTCCAATTTCCAATTTCCAATTTCCAATTTCGGATAGACGGCAAATTCGGCGACTTTTTTAAAACGAACGGAGGAATTAGTCATTCTGGCTTGTCCAGAATCCGCCTTCGCCGAAGCTTCGGCGGACAAGTCTGATTCTGGAGTTCCCCGACGTAACGTCGGGGTCCCCAGAATGACGTTTTCTTCCCCGAACAATCTTCTATAATACTCGGCTGTTTTTGGATAGCAGGATTTATATTTTTTACAATCATAAAGTTTCTGAAGTGGCACATAAAGGCGATTTGAGGCGATGATGATGTAATCAGCTTTCTCGATACGAGGATTAATTAGATTTATCCATTTGTTAGAATCATCCGGCAATTCATAGAGAGG
>VGKE01000118.1 GCA_016867195.1 Candidatus Nealsoniibacteriota bacterium
GCAGACGCGGTTGGCACTCAGACAGAAACCCTATTTATTAGAAGTTTGGTTTATCAGATGAATTTAAAAAGTTATTTTTTAAAAGAAATCAAAGTTAGCTTCGCTATCGCTTTAATATTGGGGGGGGTTGCTTGCCCTTACCTCTTATTTATGGTTCGGTCTTTTTTATATAGGAGTTGTTCTGGGCGTTTCTTTATTTTTTACTATTATCGCCACCTTTTTTCTCGGCCTTCTGGTTCCTTATTTTTTTCAAAAAATTAAAAAAGACCCGGCCATTGTCTCCGGTCCTGTCGGAACAATAATCAGGGACGTTCTAAGTCTGATAATTTATTTTTCCGTCGCTTCAATTTTATTGTAAAGGAATAACTATAGTTATGACAAAAAAAGACAAAATTTTAAATAAGATTAAGAATGAGGTAAAAGAGGCCAGAAAAGAATTTAAGGAAAAAGTGATTACCCTTCAAAAAAATTTCCAAAACCTCGGAAAAAAAATAGAGAAGGGATGCCTTCGTCAATTCCTGTTCTCCTAAACTATGAATATTTTTGAAAGATTATATAAAGAACTGCGTAGAAAATACGGAAAACCGTCAGGACAATGGACATTGTGGTGTAAGAGGCCAAAAACCGAAAAAGAAAGGGAGGAAGTGATTATCGGCGCGATTTTAACCCAGAGAACCAATTGGAAAAATGTTGAGTTGGCGATGAGTAATTTAAAGAGAGAAAGGGCAAATTCTTTAAGAAGGATTTCTCAATTAGGACCAAAAAAGTTGTCCTTTTTAATTAAATCCTCGGGATTTTATAAAGTCAAAGCAGGATATCTTTTTTATTTAGCCCGGTTTATTCTGGAAAATCAAATGCGGACGTCGCACGTCCGAAAGATAAAAGAATTAAGAGAAGGGTTGTTGAAATTAAAAGGAATTGGCCCGGAAACCGCTGATAGTATTTTACTATACGCCCTGGACAAGCCAATTTTTGTGATAGACGAATACACCCGACGTTTGGTTAAAAAACAGGGGCTGGCCAATAATTTATCTTACGTTTCTTTGCAGGAACTGTTTGAGAAGAATTTAAGGAAGGACTTTCGGCTTTACCAGGACTTCCATTCCCTGATTGTAATTGACGGTAAGGGCTAATGTTTTCTAAAATTTGACAAAAATAATGAAAATATTAATATATATTTAGCACAATATTAACCCTTTTCAGGAGAAGAGAAAATGACAACAAACGTAGTCGTAACGCCAGAAGAAACAAATCCAGAGATTATCAAATTGAAAGGGTGTCCTAATTGCGGCGCCGAATGGAGGGAATCGAAGCCAGACCTGAACTGCGTCATTTGGTTTCAGGCGCCTGGGAAGGCAAAAGCCGGGTTAGAGCTTTGTCCTGGTTGTTTCTACAGGAGCCGTCGGCGGATAAAGAAAAGAACAATTATGACTACCGTAAGGGGTCTTGGTAGAAATTCTAACAAAAATCCCAAATGGTCAAGACCAGAAATCCTGGCCTTTGAGATAGCGTTAGATAAGTTTCTTACTGGCCGTTAGGGCTGTTTCTTTATTTTCTCACAGAGAGGGAGAGCCCGGACGCTTTGCGCCACGGGCTTTTTTATTTGCCCGGCTTTTTTAGGAAGAAAGGTGAAAAAGAATAGAACCCCGCACC
>VGKE01000119.1 GCA_016867195.1 Candidatus Nealsoniibacteriota bacterium
TGCGAGGAGTGAAGCAACGAAGCAATCTCGTTATCTATATGTTTATGTTGGGATTGCTTCGCTGCGGCTCGCAATGACGTAGTGACTGTAAACAACGCTATTATTTCCTACAATTAATATATTAACATAATTTTCACAAGTTGTTAACAAAAATTGAATTTTAAGATTATTTTACTTATAATTGACATATGTTATGATGAGATATATGACCAATGAGGAACTTTGGCAAGCAGTTCTTGCCCAGATTCAGTTAAATATTTCTCCGGCAAACTTTTCTACCTGGTTTAAAAATACCGAAATTAATTCCCTAAAAAGGGGGGAGATAATTATTTCTACCCCTAATTCTTTTGTTAAAGAATGGCTGGAAAATAAATATAATAAAAATATTCTTAAAATTTTACATAGTTTAGATGAAAATATCAAAGAGGTCAAGTATATTATTGGGAAAACAAAACCAAGGGTTTTCAACAAAATTGATGTTGTTTTACCCGAAAACAACCAGCTTGAATTTCAGGAATTTAAAATAGACAAGGAAACCAATCTTAATCCTCGTTATAATTTTGATTCTTTTGTGGTTGGGCCCTTTAATGAACTCCCCCACGCCGCCGCCGTTGCTGTTGCTAAAGACCCGGGGCTTGTTTATAATCCCCTTTTTATTTATGGGGGAGTAGGTTTGGGAAAAACCCATATTCTTCAGGCAATTGGCAATGAGGTTGTTAAAAATTTTAAAAAGAAAAAAGTAAGATATGTTTCCTCGGAAAAATTTACCTCAGAGGTTGTTTCGGCAATTAAAAATTATAAAATAGATAACTTTAAATTAAAATATAAAACAACTGACGTTTTAATTATTGACGATATTCAGTTTTTAGCCGGCCGGGAAAAAACCCAGGAAGAATTTTTTAACGTTTTTAATGTTTTATATGAGGGGAATAAACAAATTATCCTTTCTTCAGACCGTCCGCCAAAGGCCCTCCAATCATTAATGGAAAGATTAAGGTCGCGTTTTGAAGGGGGGATGATAGCCGATATTAGTATGCCCGACTATGAAACCCGATTGGCAATCTTAAAAACCAAAGCCCAGGAAAAGGGGGTTGGTTTTCCCGAAGATGTTTATCAGTATATTGCTTCGGTTATTAAAAAAAACATCAGAGAATTGGAGGGGGTTATTAATCGTTTAATTATTTATCAAAAATTTAACAACCAACAACCAGACTTGGGGACCGCTAAAAACCTGTTTAAAGACCTGCTTTCCTCGCCGGCGACAATTATTACTCCTAAAAAAATTATTCAAACAGTGGCGGAGTTTTATGATTTAAAAGAAAAAGATATTTTAGTTTCTTCAAGAAAAAAAGAAATTGTTAGGCCGCGTCAAATCGCGATGTATTTGTTAAGGGAGGATTTAAAAAACTCCTTCCCCTTTATTGGAAGGAAATTTGACGGTAAAGACCATACTACTGCCATTCATTCATATAAAAAAGTATCTTTATTATTAAAAAAAGATAAAAAAATAGGAGAAGAGATAGAATTAATAAGAGAAAAATTATTATATAATGTTATATAATTAAGTGTAGGAAATAATAGCGTTGTTTA
>VGKE01000120.1 GCA_016867195.1 Candidatus Nealsoniibacteriota bacterium
CATTGCGAGGAGTGAAGCGACGAAGCAATCTCGTTATCTATATGTTTATGTTGGGATTGCTTCGCTGCGGCTCGCAATGACGTAGTGACTATAAACAACGCTATTATTTCCTACAATTTATTATAACATAAATTACGTCGTTTTAATCGGCATTACTACGTAGATATAACTGTCATCGCCAACTGGTTTCAAAACCCCGGGGCCGGAGCCACCGCTTAAACCAAAAATAACCTCAGAACTTTTTATATTTGAAAGTCCGTCTATTAAAAAATGATGATTAAAAGAAATATCAATCGGCTCGCCCTTTATCTTGCCAGCAATTGATGATTGATATTCCCCAATATCCGGACTCTGGCTAAAAAGTTTTATTTTATTTTCCTTTAATTCGGTTTTAATTTTAACCTCATTAATTTTACCGGAAAACAAACTGGCTGTTTTAATTTGGTTTAAAAATTCGTTTTTATCCAGAATAAAAGTGGTTGTGTATTTATTGGGGATAATCTCTTGATAATTTGGGTATTCCCCTTCAATAAGTCGGGAAACAACCTGAACCTCGGGGTGGTCTGTTTCTTCCATTGAAGATTCAAACATTATTTGATTGGGTGAAAAATATATTTTCATTTCTCCCTCTTTTCCTCCAAATATATTAATAATTTCTTTAGCTGTTTTTTGAGGAAGAATAAAAGAATAAATTTCTTTTAAGGGAAAGTTGTTTTTTAAGGTTATTTTTTTTTCGCCCAGCCGAAAACTATCGGTTGCCGCTATTGTTATTAGATCTTTTTCAAAAGTAAAATAAACCCCGGAAATTTCTGGTTTTATTGTGGAAGAAACAGGTATATCAACAACCCGACTCAAACCCTGACAGAAAAGCGAATTTTTTAAAGAAATAAACTCAGTGTTGGTTATTCTTGGAATAATTGGAAACTCGTCGGCCGTTAATCCATTAATTTTGGTTTTATAATTTTCACATTCAACAAATAAAATATTGTTTTTTATTTCAAGAAGAATTTTTTTATTAGGAAGCAAGTTGATAAAATTAGAAAAAAGTCGCGAAGGAACTGTGATTCCTCCCCCTTCTTCAATTTTAGTTAAAGCCCACCATTTTATTCCAATTTCCAAATCGGTTACTGATAAATTTAAAAAATTCTTTTCCGTTGAAATTAGAATATTATTTAAAATAGGGAGGGTGATAGATTTTGAAGAAATTCTTTCAACGATATTTAAACCATTTTTAATTACTTCTTGTAAAATAATTGATTTCATAATTTATTTATTATTATAACTTATAATTTATTATTTATTATTATTGGTTTTTTGTTTTTTTTAATTTTTTAATCTGAATTAGTATAGAAAATAATGTTGATAATCTTTTGTTTTAATAAGGGAAAAAAAGTGAATTATTTTTATTAATTATTTTTATTAATCTCTTAAACATTAAATTAACATATTTATTAACAAATTATTCCCTTAATTTGTAAGAATTCACCGCGTTATTTACATTCTAAAACCAACCGAGAACTGTTCTCGGCAATATTGCCGAGAACAGTTCTCGGTAGTTGCTAACTTACCATTTTA
>VGKE01000121.1 GCA_016867195.1 Candidatus Nealsoniibacteriota bacterium
ATCTACAATCGTAGAATTACTTTTATTTTTATGAAAGTGAAAATTATTTTTATGGGGACCTCGCAATTCGGGGCGATAATTTTGGAAGGGCTTGCCCAAAGCGATTACAAGCCCTGTTTAGTAATTACTACTCCTGATAAACCGGTTGGAAGAAAACAGATTATGACTCCCCCGCCCGTCAAAATTTCAGCTCAGAAGTATAATATTTCCATTGCCCAACCGGAAAAAATTAAGAACTTAGAATCAAAAATTAAAAATTTAAAACCGGACTTGGGAATCGTGGCAGCATATGGTTACATACTGCCTCAAGAGATATTAATTATTCCAAAATATGGTTTTTTGAATGTTCATCCTTCTCTTTTGCCAAAATACCGGGGGCCATCCCCTATTCAGACGGCAATTCTAAACGGAGATAAAAAAACCGGAGTAACGATAATACTTATGGATGAAAAAATGGACCACGGACCAATTCTTGCTCAAAGAGAATTGGAATTCCTAATTTCCAAAAAATATACTTATCTTGAGCTTTCCCAGGAACTGGCAGTAAAAGGCGCAAATCTTCTGCTGGAAACAATTCCAAGATGGGTAAGCAATGAAATTAAACCAATGCCGCAAGATGAATCAAAGGCCACTTATACAAAAATTTTAAAAAAAGAAGATGGTGAAATTGACTGGTCAAAACCGGCTGAAAAAATTGAGAGAAAAATCAGGGCCTTTAATCCCTGGCCCGGAACCTTTACTTTTTTGAAAAAAAATGATAAAAAATTAAGGATTAAAATTTTAGAAGCAGGGGTTTCAAAAAATAACAAATTAATAATTAAAAAACTTCAGCCCGAAGGCAAAAAACCAATGACTTTTGAAGAATTCAAAAGAGGATATCTATGCTCGACCACACCCAACTTAAAAAGGGAGTAAAAATAATTCTAGATGGACAGCCCTATGAAATTTTGAAATCAATGCCCTTGAAAAAAGCCCAGAGGCGGGTTGTGATTCAAACAAAAATAAAAAACTTAATTAACGGCAATGTTTTTGATAGAAACTTTCATCAGGGAGATATTTTTGAGGAAGCAGAACTCAATAAATTCCAGGTTAAATTTCTATATTCCCACAAAGACAAGTTTGTTTTTTGCGAAGAAAATAATCCTTCAAAAAGATTTGATTTGAAAAAAGAACAAGTCGGCGATATCGCTAATTTTCTAAAACTAAATCAAATCGTTGATGGCTTAATTTTTGATGAAAAAATTATAAACATCTCCCTTCCCGTAAAAATCCAACTCGCGGTCCAGGAAACGCCGCCCGGGATTAAGGGCGATACTGCTCAAGGTGGAACAAAAATCGCTATCCTGGAAACCGGGGCTCAAATTTCTGTCCCTCTTTTTATTGAACCGGGCGACCTTATTGAAATCAACACTGAAACATCGGAATATGTCAGAAGAATAGAGAAAAAATAAAAATGGTGTCAACTCTGAATTTTTCTAGGTCTTCCCCTTTTCTCTAAAGATTCCATATTAAACCTTTGTTTTATTTCCTTAATAAATTCTGGTTTCCCAAAAATTCCCGAGTCTAGATT